>JAJDYQ010000069.1 GCA_022825085.1 Gammaproteobacteria bacterium | reverse complement strand
GATTGGCGTATCTCGGCGAAAGACGCATCGAAACCGGCTTCATTTTCTGTCGTCGTTGTCAACCAGTGCCAGGCAGTCAACAGTTCCGGGTGAGTGTCGATCAGCCCGGTCAGTTCCTGCTGCTGCTCTGCAAACACCTGCAGGGCAAGTTTTGAATCCAGGTACGGATCATTGCGTCGATCCCGTATCAGTTGTCCGTCCTGATAATGCTTTACCAGGCGGTGGTAGGGATTGCGTGGGAAAGCCAGTGGACTGAGGCGCAGGGTATCCAGCGGTGGCAGTTCAAGCAGGCGCAGAGCCGGTGCAGCAGCACGCAGGTGAGGCAGGTCATGGGCAATCAGGTTATGGCCCAGCAGAAATTCGGCACCACTCGCAAGCTCATCCAGCTTTGTCAGGGCATCCGTCAGATGGCCGCCATGCCGGGTGATTTTCTCGACTTTTAAGGACTGATCGCTGTCCGAGCGCACCACCGCAAAAGCATGGATATGATGATTCTCGGTGTTGACCTCAAGATCCAGTGAAAGAATGCGTCTTGCCCACACTGGGATACAGTCCCTATTACCTTGCGCAGCGGAAACCGATGGAACCGTAAATTGACCGTCCGCTGACGGGTGGCTTGACGTTTCTGAAAGAAGCACGCAGATTCGGAGGATCTTCATCCCATGAACCGCCGCGCACGACCCGCTGCCTGCTTTCATCGGGCCCCTCCAGATTACCGCTGGCATACTGCGTCAAGCCGTCTGCGGCATACCAGACACTGGTCCATTCACCTGCATTGCCGTTCATATCATAAAGCCCATAGTCATTCGGTGCCCGGCTGCCGACACGCCAGGTACGATCTTCACCACAACCATCGCCTTCATTCGGTACCGACCCGGTAGTGACCTTGTCGTCAAGAATAGCGTGCTCACAAGTGGCCTTTTGCCCCCAGGGATAGCGACTGGTGGTTTTTCCGCGGGCGGCTTTTTCCCATTCCGCCTCCGTCGGCAGGCGCTTGCCGACATGTTCGCAATAATCAACGGCCTGCTGCCAGTCAACACAATTAGCGGGATGCTGCATGCGGCTGCTTTCGCCGACATTACAATACTTGTTTCGCGCATGGTCCTTGGGTCGGGTACACTTGCCCGCTGCTATGCAACTGACATATTCAGCGACCGTAACTTCATGGGTATCGATTTGGAACTCAGGCACATCAACCGTGACACCTCCCGGAGGACCCTCATCCCTGTCGCAATCCGGATCATTCACGGAACAGCCCATCTGGAAAGGGCCTGCGGGAATGGTGACCATGTCCGAGGCGGACAACAGAGATGGAGAGCACAAAACAGCCAGAATGGTTATAAATTTCATGGTAAGTCCTTATGGGGTTACTCTTGTCAACTGTTGGGTGAGTATAGATGATAAATAACATGACTGACAGAACGGAAGCTATTTACCAATGGTTGGGGGAAATCGGCTATCAGGTAGAAAGCCTCACGCCGGTGTCTGGCGATGCAAGTTTTCGGCGCTATCTGCGCACCTGTATTAGCGGGAAATCATATATTGTGATGGACGCCCCGCCTGAGAACGAAGACTGCCGACCATTTATCAACGTGGCGCACTCGCTGATTAAAATCGGTCTGAATGTGCCGGAGATTATCGAGCAGAATCTGGAATGGGGGTTTTTGCTGCTGGACGATTTGGGTGATCGCCAGTACTTACAGGAACTCAATGAGGAAACCGCAGCAAGGCTTTATGGTGATGCCCTGGGAGCGCTGGCAACGCTACAGGCCTGTGGGCCGGGCACCGAACAGATTCCCCCGTATGATGAAGCCCTGTTGATGCAGGAAATGGAACTGTTTCGTGAATGGTTTTTGCGGCGACACCTGAACCTGAATCTGGATGACGGAACAAATGGAATGCTGGATAATACCTTCAGCCTGCTGGTCGATAATGCACTGCAACAGCCACAGGTATGTGTGCATCGGGATTACCACTCACGCAACCTGATGCTTACCGAGCGGCATAATCCCGGTATTCTGGACTTTCAGGATGCTATGTTCGGACCGGTCACCTATGATCTGGTTTCTCTGTTGCGCGACTGTTATATCGTCTGGCCGCGGCAGCAGGTTGAAGACTGGGCACTGGGCTACCATGAACTGGCCATGCAATCCGGGATACTCGACCGCGACAGTCACCACGACGAAGCCATATTCCTGCGCTGGTTTGATCAGATGGGTGTACAAAGACACCTGAAAGCCATCGGGATTTTTGCCCGCCTGCACCATCGGGACGGCAAGCCGGCCTATCTGCAGGATATTCCGACAACACTGACCTATGTGGAAGAAGTCGGTGCCCGTTACCCGGAATTACGCCACCTGTATAATTTTACTGCCGAACAGATCAGGCCGGCATTACAATCAATTACCCCGGATGCCTGAACTAAAAGCCATGATACTCGCGGCGGGCCGAGGGCAGCGTATGCGCCCGCTGACCGATAAAACGCCCAAGCCCCTGCTGAAAATTCAAGATAAATGCTTGATTGAATACCATATCGAGGCACTGAGAAAGGCCGGTATTCAGGAATTAATCATCAATACCGGCTGGCTTGGGCAAAAAATCGAGACCTTCCTGCAGGACGGCACCCGCTACAACACCCGCATAACATACTCCAGAGAACCTGCAATAGCCTATGAAACAGGCGGCGGAATACTACATGCACTCGACCTGCTCAGTGACACCTTCATTGTGGTGAACGGTGATGTCCACACAGATTATGACTACTCCAAACTGCCCGATACCCTGAAAGGGCAGGCTCACATCGTACTGGTCGATAACCCGGCACATCATCCGGCCGGCGACTTTGTGCTTTCTGATGGATACGCCGCAAACGAGGGGCAACCTCATCTGACTTTCAGCGGGATTGGCGTGTATAACAAAACACTGTTCAAAGGTCGGCGAGCAGGAAAATTCCCACTGGAACCCATTCTCAGAGAAGCGATGCAGCACCATACAGTGACAGCAGAACACTACAAAGGATTCTGGAACGATGTCGGAACCCCGGAAAGACTGGCATTATTAAACGACATGCCATCCGCCCGGCATGACTGATCCCGGCTCTTTTCGTGTCGGCATGAAAGAGGCTATAATCTTCGTGAGCAAACTAATCAGAATCTTGCCTTAAACAATTTTGAGGTAAGTTTTCGTAATAAATTACGATATGGACCGCTTCACCCGAATATTCGAACTGCATAAAATACTCTCATCCCGACACACGCCAATATCACGGCGCGATCTGGAAGAAAAACTGGAATCCAATCGCTCAACGATCAAACGCACGATTGAAGAAATGCGCAACTTTCTCGGCGCACCGATTATCTATGACAGAGCACAAAACGGCTACTACTACGACCGGCAGCAAGGTACACATCCCTATGAAATCCCCGGCCTGTGGTTCAGCTCATCAGAACTGTATGCACTGATAACCACCCAAAAGCTACTCAGCGACATACAACCGGGTCTGCTGGATGACAGTATCAAAGCCTTCAGACAACGCATACAAACCCTGCTCAAGCACATGGGTACAGAAAGCACGGAACTCGACAGACGGGTAAAAATTCTGCAAACAGAAGCTCGGCCGACAGACACTGAAGATTTTCGCAAACTGGTCACTGCCCTGATACATCGCCGCCAGATTAAAGTTATATACCACGGTCGTCAGCGCGACCAATTGACCGAGCGTATGGTATCGCCGCAACGCCTGATATATTACCGGGATAACTGGTACCTGGATGGCTGGTGCCATCTGAGAAAAGGACTGCGCACATTTTCTCTGGATAGAATAAAACCGGCCTTTATCGACGATGCTACAGCTCTGGAATACGGCGATAAAGCACTGGACGAACACTTCACCCGAACCTTCGGTATCTACGCCGGCCCGGTTACGGAAACGGCACACCTGATATTCGACAGTGAAGCCGCCAAATGGGTGGCCGATGAGCACTGGCACCCACAACAACAGGGCAGAACCCTGCCAGACGGCCGGTACGAACTGAAAATACCCTACGGCAACCCTACCGAGCTGATTCGAGAAATACTCAAATTTGGTCCTGATGCAGAAGTAATTGCACCACCATCACTTCGGCAACAAATCATCGACCGCCTGCAAGAAACCATTGAACAATATAAAAAATTGTAAAAAAACTTCCACAGACTCATGGATAGAGCCACTGGGGAGAGATATAATACGGTTATTCATTAAATATATGAATGGATGGTGGCGTCCTAGTCTGGAATGGGAGCTACATATTTTTAATTTTTAACATTTAATAGAAAGGAGATTTTTGTGAAAAAGTCGATATTTTGTATTGTTCTGGTCAGTGTATTGAGTGGCTGTGCCTCTCCGACCGTGGTTGAAGAAAGGCAACTGGGTGATCAGTCATTGACCTGTGACCAGTTGGTAGAGGCAACAGAAGAAGCCCGAAAATTTGAAAAAGATGCCAGAGGCGAACGCGGAGTAACGGGGACAAATGTTGCCTCGACGATATTTTTCTGGCCGGGCTTGATAGCGACTTACTCAAACACAGAAGATGCGATTGATGCGGCCCAGGAAAGACAGCGTTATCTGGCTAAGTTATACGATAAACAGGGCTGTGATACATCAAAGAAAAGCGATAGCGTTGCAAAGGAATTAGAGCGTTTAAGACAAATGTTTTCAGACGGTTTGATCTCTGAAGAAGAATTTCAGGCAGCCAAAAAGAAAGTGCTGGGAATTTGAGAGAATGGATTAGAGCATAGAAGAAGGTTTTATGTAGTCAGACAATACCTGACGCCGGGCTAATATCTGGAGGTGAAAAATGATGAACAAATGATGAACAAATGATGAACAAGCGAAAATTTCTAAAGGGATTCCTGTCACTGGCGGGTGTTGTAACCGCACCGGTAGCGGCGGGCAGGGTTGCCCGGCACACTCGGTCGCCGTCCCCGCTGATCCAGACCTCGCCGCTGGCTGGATTTCAACACTACGAAGGTGAGCGGTTATGGCCGAAAATGCACCCTGGCGACAGACTCAAACTGCGACATGTACCATCCAATCCATACGATAATCGCGCCGTAGAAATCCGTTGGAATGGAAATATGATAGGATACCTGCCTAGACACGAAAACACAGCCATATCACAAATGCTCGACAGAGGCGAAACGCTGTATGGCATACTGGTGGAAAAGTATGAAACAGATAACCTCTGGCAGCGGATCAAGCTTGAGGTTTGGCATGATTTGAATGGGTTTGCGATGGTCAGTAAGGGGCATGAGTCTGAGCAGGGAGGTAGGGGGTATGTCTGAATACATATTCCTTGAAGAATTAAGCAGGTCCAAAATTATATGATTTATTATGATATTGTGATTTGCTGGCAGTCTTAATTATTGCAGCCGTTTGAAGGAGTAAGCTAATGAAACAGTATGAAATAAAGATGGAGGTCACCGGGTCATTGGCAATGTGGTCACGGCCCGATACCGGATCCAGTCCAACATCCTACCCGATACCAACTTGGTCAGCAGCGAAGGGTTTGTTTGAATCTATTGCATTCTTCAAGGATGGATG
>JAJDYQ010000037.1 GCA_022825085.1 Gammaproteobacteria bacterium | reverse complement strand
TATCCCACGCGAAAAGCAAATAAAAAAATGGAGGCGTCAGTGGAAGATAGAGTTGATTGAAAAGAGCAATCCAGAGTGGGTGGATTGATATGGAGAATTGGTTTGAGTGGATTCCTGCTTTCGCAGGAATGACAGAGGCACGGCCAGGATGGATTCCTGCTTTCGCAGGAATGACAGAGGAAGATACGCAATGACACGAGGCAATATACAAGGCTTGCGCTGCAATATACAGGGCTTGCGCTATATATTCAGGTTGTACATTCTATATAGTGTTTTTGTGGCTGTTACCTGTACGGATGCCTGAATGACAAACTCGTCGCAAGATGCCTCCCCTGTATCGGTCGGTCGTTATCTGCTGCATGACAGGATCGGTTCGGGGCAGTATGGTGATGTCTATCGTGGCTATGACCCTGTGTTGAAACGCGATGTGGCGATTAAACTGCCTTCGTCCAGTATTCAGCAGCATGAGCTGAAGACATTGCTGGAGGCCTTTCAAAAAGAGGCCGAACTGGCCGCCCGTTTTATTCACCCCAATATCGTGGCGGTGTATGACGTGGGGGCGAAAAAGCCAGCCGGTAATATGGATAATCCGGATTACTCGCCGCATTATCTGGTTATGGAGTACGTGGATGGTGTCGATCTGAAAAGCTATCTGCGACAAAACGGCCGGCTTGCATTGCAGCAGGTGCTTGATGTCGTTTATCACTGCTGCATGGCACTCGATTATGTCCATTTTATGGGCGTCATACACAGGGATGTCAAGCCGGGAAATATCCTGTTTAACCCGCACCGGGGTATCTGCAAGCTGACTGATTTTGGTATTGCTGACACCAGCGATATGAAGTCTTCCAAGAATATGGGGAGCCTTTCCTATATGTCGCCGGAGCATTTTCAGCCGGAGCGTCCACTTTCACGCAAGTCGGATATATTCGCACTTGGCAGCGTCATGTATGAGTTGCTTGCCGGTCAGCCGGCCTTCGCCGGCAATACGCCACGGGATGTTGCCGAGCGGGTTCAGCAGGTAAGGCCGCCGCCGATTCGTCGATATTGCCCCGATTTGCCTGAAGATCTGGAAAATGTTCTGCAGGTCGCCATGCACTGTGATCCGGAAAAGCGTTATGCCGATGCCCTGGCCTTTGCGCGCGCCCTGCAGGAGGTCGATTTGACACGCACCGGTGGTTCCCACGGTAAAACGGCGACGATGACTGAGCAGGTGTCGAGGTATCTCAGTATGCGCAAGGATAGCTGGTTCCGGCATTTTACGCCGGACCAGATCAGTGAGCTGCTGGCCGTAACACGAAGTTGTGACTATCGCTGTGGAGATTACATTGTTCGGGAGGGTGAGCAGGCCAGTGAGTTCTATATCATTGTTTCCGGATCCGTCGCGATTGAAAAAAATTCACAGTATCTGACAACGCTGAAGGCCGGCGAGTCGTTCGGGGAAATGGGTATTCAGGCCTTGCTGAACGCTCGCAGGACGGCTGATGTAAGAGCGGAAACAGATACCTGCCTGCTGGCTGTCAATGATGGTCGATTGGAGTTATTATCTGACTCGACACGTGCTTCACTCTATCGGGTCTTTCTGGAGGCCACCATGAAGAGGATGTCCGGAATGACGGCAGAGGTTATGAAGCTGAGGAAAAACTTACCAGAGGAGATATGAAATGAAATTGAAATGGTTATTGATGATTCTGTCGGCTTTTTATGCCGGTCAGGCCGCTGCCGATGAAGAGGCCATGGTGGTTGAACTCAAGCGCATGACGATGGCGACGGCGTTGACCATGGCACAGGCTGCCGTGGATGAATGCACTGAGCAGGGCATTCAGATAGGGGTCACTGTGGTGGACCGTGACGGCGTGGTGCAGGTTACATTGCGCGATACCATCGCGGCACCCCTTACGTTGCCCATCAGTAAGGGTAAAGCCTTTGCATCCGCGAATTTTAATGCGGCAACTTCCTCGCTCGCTGACAGGGCAGACAGTCCTGTTGGTCGGCAGCCCGGTCTGGTCATGTCAGCCGGTGGTCTGCCGCTGCAGGTAGGTGGTTCGCTGATGGGTGCCATCGGGGTGAGCGGCGCACCTTCGGGAGAAACGGATGAGGTGTGTGCCCAGGCCGGTATTGATGCGGTACAGGCGGATATCGAAATGTCGATGTAGTGTGATGCCTTGCCGGCGGCTGCCGAAAGTGGCAGGGATTGCCGGGTCTGGTATCAAAAAATGGCATATTGATTATGCAAACTATTCATTGTCAGGATGAATGGCCTGCCGCTATGCTTACAGGGTCGGCGAATGCTGTGTCTGAATGCTTTTCAGGCGCAATCGCTTATAACGGAGCTGGATGATGCTTGAAATATATCGTGAACATGAGGCGGAACGCGCCGAACAGATGATACCTCCCCTGCCGCTGGATGCCGGGCAGGTGGTCGAGTTGGTGGAGTTGTTGAAAAAGCCGCCGGCGGGTGAGGAAGAGATGTTGCTGGGTCTGCTAGTCAATCGTGTCCCGCCGGGGGTTGATGAGGCCGCTTATGTGAAAGCCGCGTTTCTGGCCGATGTGGCCAGAGGCAATGCCCGCAGTCCTCTGGTAAGCAGGGAGCGTGCCGTCGAACTGCTCGGCACCATGCTCGGCGGTTATAATGTCGAACCGCTGGTTGCGTTGCTCGATGATGCCGATCTTGGTTCTCTGGCCGGTGAGCAATTGAAATATACTCTGCTGATGTTTGACGCATTCCATGATGTCAGGGAAAAAGCCGATGCCGGAAATGAGAATGCAAAAGCAGTGATGCAGTCCTGGGCAGATGCCGAATGGTTTACTCGCAAAAAAGATGTGCCGGCGGAAATTCGGGTTACAGTCTTCAAGGTGCCCGGTGAAACGAATACCGATGATCTGTCCCCGGCCCAGAATGCCTGGTCACGACCGGATATCCCTTTGCACGCCCGTGCGATGCTGAAAAATGAACGTGAGGGTATTCATCCCGACGAGTCCGGTACCGTTGGTCCCCTGCAACAGATCGAGGAATTGAAAGCCCGTGGTTATCCTCTGGCTTATGTCGGTGATGTGGTCGGCACCGGATCGTCCCGTAAGTCGGCAGTCAATTCTGTCCTCTGGCATATGGGCCATGATATACCCGGTGTTCCCAACAAGCGGGTCGGTGGTGTGGTGCTGGGAACGAAAATCGCACCTATCTTTTTTAATACCCTGGAGGATTCGGGAGCATTGCCGATAGAAGTTCCGGTAGATGATTTCAATATGGGGGATGTGATCGTTGTAAAACCCTTTGATGGGGTGATAACCAACGAAGCAGGCAGCACTCTGATAGAGTTTTCGTTGAAGACCGATGTGTTGCTGGATGAGGTCAAGGCCGGTGGTCGTATCCCGTTGATCATTGGTCGATCTCTGACTGAGAAGGCGAGAGAGGCTTTGGGTCTCGGTTCAACAGATGTTTTTCGCCGACCACAAAATCCCGAAGGGGCGGTAAAGGGTTATACCCTGGCACAAAAGATCGTGGGTAGGGCCTGTGGCCTCGACGAAGGTAAGGGTATTCTGCCGGGCACTTACTGCGAGCCCCGCATGAGTACCGTCGGTTCTCAGGATACTACCGGCCCCATGACAAGAGATGAGCTGAAGGAGCTGGCATGTCTGGGATTTTCTTCTGATCTGGTGATGCAGTCATTCTGCCATACGGCAGCCTATCCTCGACCTGTCGATATTGATACGCAACATACCCTGCCTGATTTTATTCAGACACGTGGCGGCGTTTCCCTGCGTCCCGGTGATGGCATTATTCATTCGTGGTTGAATCGTATGTTGTTGCCCGATCAGGTTGGTACGGGCGGTGACTCGCATACCCGTTTCCCGCTCGGTATCTCTTTTCCGGCAGGTTCCGGTCTGGTGGCTTTTGGTGCCGCACTGGGCGTCATTCCGCTGGATATGCCGGAGTCTGTTCTGGTCAAATTTACCGGTGAAATACAGCCGGGTATTACATTGCGTGATCTGGTCAATGCGATTCCGTATGAGGCCATCAAACGCGGCCTGTTGACCGTCGAAAAGAAAGGCAAGAAAAATGTCTATAATGGTCGTATTCTTGAAATTGAGGGGTTGCCCAATCTGACTGTGGAGCAGGCCTTCGAGTTGTCTGACGCATCGGCTGAACGTTCCGCAGGTGGCTGCACGATTGAGCTGTCGGAGGAATCGGTAGCTGAATATCTCCGTTCCAACATTATCATGCTGCGATGGATGATTGATCATGATTATGAAGATAAGCGCACCCTGGAGCGTCGTGCGAGAGCCATGGAAGACTGGCTGAAAAATCCGGTGTTGATGCGTGCCGATAAAAATGCCGATTATGCCGAGGTGATTGAGATCAATATGTCCGCGATCAAGGAACCTTTGCTGGCCTGTCCCAATGACCCCGATGATGTCAGGCCCTTGTCCGAAGTTGCCGGTCGCAGAATTGATGAGGTGTTTATTGGTTCCTGCATGACCAATATCGGTCATTTCAGGGCGGCAGGTAAATTATTACAGGCTGCGGGCGAGGTGATTCCTGCGCGTCTGTGGATAGCACCACCTACCAGAATGGATGAGGCACAGTTGATGGAAGAGGGTATCTACAATATCTATGCTTCTGCCGGTGCGCGTACAGAAATGCCGGGTTGTTCTTTATGTATGGGTAATCAGGCGCGTATCGCGCCAAACTCTACTGCGGTATCGACATCCACACGTAACTTTCCCAATCGACTGGGTCAGGGTGCGGATGTTTTTCTGGCTTCTGCTGAACTGGCGGCTGTCGCATCGGTCATGGGTAAGTTGCCGACTGTTGAAGAGTACATGGGATATGCCGTTAAAATTGATTCGATGGCACCCGAAATTTACAGATATATGAACTTTGACAGGATGCCCGAATTTGTTGCATCGGCCGAGCGGGGCAGGGAAATAGCCGTACAACTGGTTGCCTGATGTTTCAGGTCTGAAATCAAATGGCTGAGGGCGCGGCTTCCAGGATGGAGAGTGGGAGTTGAGTGATATGGCGGCTTTTATGAAAACCATTTTTGGCGTTTTTATCTTTTCGCTGGTTTTCGGCTTGTTTCCAGTCCGTGCTGCAGGTCAGTCCAGTGCCGATATGGTTGATGTTGTTACTCCCTATGCGCGAGCCAGTTTGCCGGGCGTGTCGATGGGTGCAGCATTCATGGCATTGAAAAATAACAGCGGTGAGCATCATTATCTGGTGTCTGCAGAAAGCCCGGTTGCTGCCGCCACTGAAATTCATGGTCATGTCATGGCCGATGGAATAATGAGAATGAGAAAAATGGTCGGCATTGATCTGGATGCCGGTCATACCCGGCTGCTTCAGCCCGGTGGTTTTCATGTTATGCTGATCGGTCTTAAGCAACCGTTGCAACAGGGCCAGTCTTTCCCGCTGGAGCTGATCTACCGCGATGGCAGTCGTGATAAAGTCACGGTCCCTGTCATTGGCAGGAATATCCCGGAGTAGTACATAATGACCAAAAAACAATTCGTTTGGCTTGGCATGATTGCCGTCATGTCACTGTCTGCTGGTTTGCTGGTTTCCTGGCTGGCAAGCAACCGGATTGAGCCGCCGAAAGGTATCACCAGCATTGGTGGAGACTTTACGCTGCAATCCAGTCAGGGGACTGTCTCGCTGTCTCGTGACCTCGGCGGCAGGGTAGTTGCTTTGTATTTTGGTTTTGCTTCCTGCCCGGATGTCTGTCCGACCAGTCTGGGTATTATGGCTGCGGCACTGCGTCAACTCAGTGATGAGCAGCAGCAGCAGGTTCAGCCGGTCTTTGTCAGCGTTGATCCTGAGCGTGATGATGTCGAAAAGCTGAGTCTTTATGCCGATGCTTTCTATCCCGGTATGCTGGGACTGACGGCTGATTCAGAGGTGATCAGGGATGTTGCATGGCGCTATCGTGCCATCTATAAGAAAGTACCTCTGGAAGATTCTGCCATCGGTTATACCATTGACCACTCATCCATTATTTATGTGATTGGCAGGAATGGCGTCATACAGTCGCTGGCACAGCATGGTACAGCTCCGGCTGAAGTCGCTGCCAAAATACAAGCGGCCTTGTTGAGTACCTGAAAATACAGGTATGTGTGGCATCAGCGGCGATATCCGGTTGGATGGACAGCCGGCTTCCCGTGAGGCTGTCGGGAAAATGAATGATCGTCTGGCGCACCGCGGGCCTGATGATGAGGGTATCTATATTGACGGGCCGGTTGGCTTCGGTCATCGCCGTCTTGCCATTATTGACCTGTCTGAAAAATCACACCAGCCGTTTGTCGATACACAGCATGATCTGGTGCTGGTTTTTAATGGTGCGATTTATAATTATCGCGAATTGCGCACCCGATTGGTGGCGCAGGGTCATCATTTTACCAGTGAGGGCGACAGCGAGGTGATTCTCAAGTCGTGGGCACAGTGGGGCGAGCGTTGTGTCGATCACCTGACTGGCATGTTTGCCTTTGTTGTCTATGACAGAAAAAAGCAGTTTTGCTTTATGGCGCGGGACCGCCTGGGCATCAAACCACTTTACTATGTCGCTACACCCGGGCGTATTCGTTTTGCGTCCAGCCTGCCGGCATTGCTGGCTGCCGGTGATGTCGATACGACTGTCGATCCGCGGGCGCTCCATCATCAGTTTACCCTGCATGGTGTGGTGCCGGCTCCGATGACGATTTTCAAGGGTGTGCGCAAGTTGAACCCCGGCTATGTGATGCGTATTCCTCTGCACGGGATGCCGCTATTGATGCCTTACTGGGAGCTGGATGCCCGGCGGCCTGAAGCTTCCAGGGAACCTGATGAGTGGGTGGAGGAGGTGTATGATTCACTGAATACGGCGCTGCGTCGTCGTATGCTGGCTTCTGATGTGCCGGTTGGCGTTTTATTGTCAGGGGGGCTGGATTCGGGTTTGCTGGTTGCTTTGCTGGCAGAGCAGGGTCAGCAAAATTTGCAGACCTTTTCAATAGGATTTGAAGATCAGCCTGAAGAAAAAGGTAATGAGTTTTTTTATTCGGACCAGATCGTTGAGCGTTATCAAACGGATCATCAAAGAATCAATATACCGAATGACCGCGTCATCGAGCGTCTCCCTGAAGCCGTGCAGCAGATGGCTGAACCGATGTTTGCCCAGGATGCGATTGGCTTTTATCTGTTGGCTGAGCAGGTTTCACAGTCTGTCAAAGTGGTGCAGAGTGGTCAGGGTGCCGATGAGGTCTTTGCGGGTTATTTCTGGTATCCGCAAATGCACGAATGGGGCGGGGATCCGCTCAGGCGTTTTTCACGATTTTATTTTGACCGCGACCATGATGAGTACCTGACAATGGTGCGCCCCGATTATCATGGGCGCGATTACACTGCCGACACCATTAGACATTATCTCGAAAAGCCATGGGCAGACGAATATATTGATTCCGTTCTGCGTATGGATGCCACCATGCTGCTGGTCGATGATCCGGTGAAGCGGGTTGATAATATGACGATGGCCTGGGGGCTGGAGGCGCGCGTGCCGTTTCTGGATCATGAGTTGGTCGAGCTGGCTGCTCGTATGCCACCGGCCATGAAGCTGGGCAATCCATTATCCGCAGCACACGGCAGCGGGGAAGGAGCGAAAACGGTTGTCGGCAGTCCTGGCAAGCATGTGTTGAAGGCGATTGCCAGAGGCCGTATCCCGGATAGCGTCATTGACAGGCCAAAGGGTTATTTCCCCGTGCCGTCCCTGAAATATGTGAGAGGCAGGTTCCTCGATTTCATGCGCGATATCCTTTATTCGGATAAGTGCAGACATCGCGGTATCTTCGAGCGCAGCTATATTGATATGCTGGTGGACTCTCCTGAAACACACCTCACGCGAATCAGGGGGAACAAGTTATGGCATCTGGCTGTCTTTGAGCTGTGGATGCAGAGCATGGGTCAGTAGCATGGCCCGGATGCAGCCAGTCATTATGAATTAAAATCAATAATTATCGCCATGGGGTGGTGCAATGTTGTCATGGTACGATTAAACTGGCAGGCCAGTATCACTCAGTTGAGGTAAATTATGGATGTTTTAGAGCGCATTGATGAGCAGGTCAAGAATAATCCTGTCGTCATTTATATGAAGGGTAGTCCAGAGGCACCTGCCTGTGGTTTCTCTGCACGTGCGGCGGCGACACTGACATCTACGGGTGTGGAGTTCTCGTATGTCAATGTGTTGACTGACCCTGAAATTTTTCAAAATCTGCCACGTTATGCCAACTGGCCGACTTTTCCGCAGATCTATATCGGCGGTGAGCTTGCCGGGGGCGGCGATATTATCGTTGAGATGGCAGAAAAGGGCGAGTTAAAGGGAGTATTGGAGGAAGCAGTGACCAACGCGAAGGAAGCCGATTCCTGATATTCGTTTTCATCAGGTCTTCCCAGACGGCGCCATGATGGCGCCGTTTTTATTGGCCGGACCTGTTGGCTTGAGGGCTGATGCCGTTAGTTTCCGAGTCCCAGCGATTAACGATGTTGCAGAATAGTTCGGCCGTTTTTTGCGTGTCGTATATCGCTGAGTGGGCACGGTCATTTTCCCATTCAATCTCGGCAGCCTGTATTGCCTGAGCAAGAACCGTCTGGCCGTAGGCAAGGCCGCCGAGTGTCGCGGTATCAAAGGTGGAAAATGGATGGAATGGATTGTGTTTGTTATCTGCTCTTTTGACGGCGGCATTCAGAAAACCAATATCCATTGCAGGGTTATGACCGACAAGTACAGCACGTGTACAGTCGTGCATACTGACTGCCTTTTTTACAACCTGAAATATTTTTTGCAGAGCCTCCGCCTCTTCGATTGCCGGGCGTAGCGGGTGAAAGGGGTCTATGCCATTGAATTCAATCGCTGCCTTTTCGATGTTGGCACCATCAAATGGCTTGATGTGATAGCCGATTTCCTCATCGGGGACAAGCATACCCCTGTCATCATGGGTGACTGTCACGGCGGCTATTTCCAGCAGCGCATCGGTTTGCGGGTTAAAGCCACCGGTTTCCACATCGACGACTACGGGAAGAAAGCCACGGAATCTCTTCGAGAGAGGATGCTTATCCATGAATAATGTATCCAGTCTTTCTGCTGATACCGCAGGAGCAGGCATCCATCATGCTTTCATTTTTTTTTCGGGACATACAGGTCAGTGATCGTTCCTTCTGCCATTTCAGCCGCAAAATTGACGGTTTCGGATAATGTTGGGTGTGGGTGTATCGTCAGGCCAATATCTTCTGCATTGGCCCCCATTTCCAGCGCGAGTATTGTTTCTGCAATAAGCTCTCCGGCATTCGGGCCGACGATGCCGGCACCTATGACGCGACCGGTTTCCGGATCAAGCAGGATTTTTGTTAATCCCTCATCCCGGCCAATACTCAGGGCGCGACCGCTGGCGGCCCACGGGAAGGCACCTTTCTCATATTTAATGCCCTCGGCTTTGGCCTGCGTTTCAGTGATACCCATCCAGGCGACTTCTGGATCGGTGTAGGCAACGGATGGAATTGTGCGGGCATCGAGGCAGGATTTCATGCCGGCAATCACTTCGGCGGCAACCTTGCCTTCATGGGTGGCTTTATGCGCCAGCATGGGTTGCCCTGTGATGTCGCCGATGGCGAAAATGTGATCGACATTGGTGCGTTGTTGCCTGTTGACGGGAATAAAGCCATGCTCATCGACATGGATGCCGGCATTTTCAGCGCCAATTTTCAAGCCGTTGGGACGGCGACCAACAGCAATCAGCACGCGATCAAAGATATCGGATGGCGGTGCCTTGCTGCCTTCAAAATGCACCTCCAGACCTTTTTCCGTGGTCTCTATCGCGGTGACACGGGTTGCCGTAAAGATATTTTCGTAGAGTTTTTTCAGGCGCTTTTCCAGCGGTTTGACAAGATCGCGGTCACAACCCGGAATCAGGTCGGGGGATAGTTCCACGATAGTGACGCTGGAACCGAGCGCATCATAGACGGTTGCCATCTCCAGGCCGATGATGCCGCCACCGACTACCAGCAGGCGCTTTGGTATATCGTCCAGCTCCAGCGCATCGGTGGAATCCATTAACTGCGGGCTGTCGTTCGGGAAAGTCGGTATCTGTATGGCCTGAGAACCGGCCGCTATAATCAGATTATCAAAGCGTATGGACGTGATGCCGCCATCGGTGCCTGCGACATCCATTGTATGGGGGGAGGTCAGTGTACCTGTTCCTGTTACTACCCTCACCTTGCGCTGTTTGGCCAGTGCAGCAAGGCCACCGGTCAGTTTCTTGATGACCTTGTTTTTCCAGCCGGCAAGGCGGGGTAAATCAATTTCCGGTTTGGAAAAGGTAACGCCATGGGCAGACATCTGTTCGGCCTCATTAATGATTTCAGCCGTATGTAACAACGCCTTGGAGGGTATGCAGCCGACATTCAGACAAACGCCACCGATATTGTTATAGCGCTCAATGAGGATAACCTGTTTGCCCAAATCTGCTGCACGAAAGGCAGCGGTATAACCGCCGGGTCCTGAACCGAGCACGACGATTTCGCCATGCACATCGCCGGCATCGGCCGCCGGTCGCGCAGCAACACCGGGGGAGGGCGGCTTCGGTTCGTTTGCCTGTTTGGGTTCCGCGGTGACCATATCTGTGGCTGACAGCGTTATGATGGCATCACCCTGCGAGACCTTGTCGCCGACTTTAACCAGTATTTTTTCAACCGTGCCGGCCTGCGGGCAGGGGATATCCATAGTGGCCTTATCTGTCTCCAGTGTGATAAGAGGGGCCTCCTCGCTAACAGTTTCACCGATGGATACCAGAATTTCGATAATATCGACGCCTTCAAAGTCGCCAATATCCGGAACTTCAATGGTAATGCCGTTTTTCTTTGTCATTAGAGCAGCAGACGGCGTGTATCAGACAGGACACTCGCCAGATAGGAAGTAAAGCGCGCCCCATCGGCCCCATCAATGACGCGGTGGTCGTAGGATAATGACAGCGGCAGCATGAGATGTGGTTCAAATGCCTCGCCATTCCAGACCGGCTTCATGGCGGAACGGGAAACACCGAGTATGGCTACTTCGGGTGCATTGATTATCGGTGTGAACGACATGCCACCGATGCCGCCGAGACTGGAAATGCTGATGCAGCCACCCTGCATGTCACCTGGTTTCAGTTTTTTCCCACGGGCTTTCGTGCTGATTTCACCCAGTTCTCCGGCAATATCAACCAGTGATTTTCTATCCACATCCCGAATAACCGGGACAACCAGGCCATCCGCCGTATCGACTGCAATGCCGATATGGAAATATTTTTTCAGGATGAGATTTTCGCCGGCTGCATCCAGCGAACTGTTAAATCGCGGGAATTTCTTCAGGGCAGAAACCACGGCCTTCATCAGGAAGGCAAGCAGGGTCAGGCGAACGCCCTGATCCTTGTATTCGGCAGCCATTGATTTGCGGAATTTTTCCAGCTCTGTGATATTGGCCTCATCGAATTGCGTGACATGTGGAATCCGTATCCAGTTGCGATGCAGGAACTGGCCGGTAAGTTTATTGATTTTGGTAAGCGGCAGCGCCTCGACTTCACCGAAGGCGGAGAAATCAATTTCAGGCATGGGGGCGACCTGTAGCCCACCCGACCCCGTACCGGTAGTCATGGCCTGTTTGACAAAGCCCTCAATGTCTTCACGGGTAATGCGTCCCTTGCGACCGGAGCCCCTGACCTGACCCAGATTGACGCCCAGCTCGCGAGCAAATCGGCGAACAGACGGGCTGGCATAGGCCGTGCTGAAGCCGGCTTCATCTATTTCAGCGACAGGCAGTGGGGCAGGTTGTGCAGCAGGCCGGTCAGGCTCTGCCGCTGCGGGTTCCGGTGTGGTGGCGGGTTCGGGCTGCCTGGCTTTGGGTGTCGGTACAGTTTCACTGGAGTCACCGGCCTCCGGTGCGGCCGAGTCGCTGGTCTCCAGTACCGCCACCGTATCACCCTGATTGACGCGATCCCCCACCTTGACCATCACCTTGCTGATAGTGCCTGCATCCGATGCCGGAATGTCCATGGTTGCCTTGTCGGTTTCCAGGGTTATGAGCGGGTCTTCAACGGCTACCGTATCGCCCTGACCAACCAGTACCTCAATAATCTCAACATCATCAAAGTCGCCGATGTCCGGAACAGTTAATGTTATTTCCGACATGGGTTGTGTCCTCAGGCGTTGACCGGATTGACCCGGTCGGCATCAAGGCCGTATTTTTGGATGGCGTCACTGACTTTGGCGACAGGTATATCGCCCTGTTTGGCGAGCGAATCGAGGGCTGCCACGGTAATGTAATAGCGATCAACCTCGAAGTGGTGCCGCAATGCCTTGCGTGTGTCGCTTCTTCCATAGCCGTCTGTACCGAGGACGACATATTCTGCCGGAATCCAGGCGCGTATCTGCTCCGCGTAGCTGCGTATATAGTCTGTGGCTGCAATGAATGGTGCCTTCTCTTCGCCGATGATTTCTGTGATACCGGGTATCTTGGCATCATGCTCCGGGTGCAGCATATTCCAGCGGTCACAGTCCATGGCATCACGGCGCAATTCATTGAAGCTGGTTACACCCCATATATTGGCAGAGACATTAAAATCGGTGTTCAGCAACCCGGCGGCAGCGATGACTTCACGCAAAATGCTGCCGCTGCCCATCAGATTGACACGCAGTTTCTTTTTCGGATTGCCCTGGCGAAAGCTGTACAGCCCTTTAATAATGCCGTCTTCTGCTCCTTCCGGCATTTTGGGGTGTGCGTAGTTTTCATTCATCGCGGTGATATAAAAGAAAACATTCTCCTGACGGGCATACATGCGCTGCAGGCCATGCTGAATGATGACCGCCATCTCGTAGGCAAAAGCCGGGTCATAGGCGATACAGTTCGGGATCATGGCGGCCTGTAACAGACTGTGCCCATCCTGATGTTGCAGGCCTTCGCCGGCCAGGGTGGTACGTCCGGCAGTCCCGCCGATCAGGAAGCCCCTGGCCTGCATGTCGCCGGCTGCCCAGGCCAGATCGCCGATACGCTGAAAACCGAACATCGAATAGTAGATATAAAAGGGAATCATATTCACGCCGGTGCTGCTGTAGGTGGTTGCTGCGGCAATCCACGATGACATGGCACCTGCCTCACTGATCCCCTCTTCCAGAATCTGGCCTGCTTTTTCCTCCTTGTAAAACATGACCTGGTCTTTATCCTGTGGTGTGTATAGCTGGCCGACAGAAGAGTAAATGCCCAGTTGACGAAAGAGTCCCTCCATGCCGAAAGTGCGAGCCTCATCGGGGACGATCGGTACAATGTTTTTGCCGATCTTTTTGTCACGTGTTAATGCAGTAATCATGCGCACAAACGCCATGGTGGTTGACATTTCCTTATCACCTGTATCCTCCAGCATTTTGGCGAAGATGGAGATATCCGGAATTTCCAGCGGTGCCGCCGTCGCATTGCGCACGGGGAAGGCACCTCCCAGAAACTCACGACGCTCCCTCAGGTATTTCATTTCGGGACTGTCTTCCGCAGGGCGGTAATAGGTGCAGGCGGCAGCCTCTTGATCGGAAAGCGGGATGTTGAAGCGATTTTTGTAGGCAATCATTTCATCCTCACTGAGCTTTTTTTGCGAGTGAGTACGATTCTGGCCTTCTCCTGCCGCACCCATACCGTAGCCTTTCACTGTCTTTGCCAGAATGACCGTTGGCTGGTCAGTGGTTTCCATGGCCTGCTGATAAGCGGCATACACCTTGTGCGGATCATGGCCACCGCGATTCAGGCGCCAGATATCCCCATCCGACATGGTGGAGACCATCTCCCTGAGCTCAGGATAGGCACCGAAGAAATGTTCACGGACATAGGCACCGTCTTTGGCCTTATAGTTTTGATAATCGCCATCAACCACCTCCATCATGCGTTTTTGCAGCAGGCTGTCTTTGTCTCTGGCGAGCAGTGGGTCCCAGTAGGAACCCCAGATCACCTTGATGACCTTCCAGCCGGCACCGCGGAATACCCCTTCAAGTTCCTGGATAATTTTGCCATTACCACGAACCGGGCCATCCAGACGTTGCAGATTGCAATTAACTACCCAGACCAGATTGCCAAGTTTTTCACGTCCGGCCAGAGAGATCGCACCAAGAGTTTCCGGTTCATCGGCCTCGCCATCGCCAACAAAAGTCCAGACCTGACGATCTTTGGTGTCTGCCATGCCGCGGTCCTGCATATACTTCATAAAGCGTGCCTGATAAATGCTCTGAATCGGACCCAGCCCCATGGAAACTGTGGGGAACTGCCAGAAATCAGGCATTAGCCACGGATGAGGGTAAGAAGACAGGCCATGACCGCCGACTTCCTGACGGAAGTTATCAAGCTGTTCGTCAGTAAAGCGGCCCTCCAGATAGGCGCGTGCATAAACACCCGGTGCGGCATGTCCCTGAAAATAGACCAGATCGCCACCATGCTCGTGGGTCGGGGCACGCCAGAAATGATTGAAGCCAATGTCATACAGCGTGGCGGATGAGGCAAAAGTTGCAATATGACCGCCCAGCTCAGGGTTTTTGCGGTTGGCCTTAACCACCATAGCTGCTGCATTCCAGCGAACCCATGACCGGATACGACGCTCGATCTCCATATCACCGGGAATTTTCGCCTGTAGATAGGTGGGGATGGTATTAATGTAAGCCGTTGCTGCCGAATAGGGCAGGTTGATGCCTGAACGGCGTGCCTGATCAATCAGTTGTTCCAGCAAATAATGGGCACGCTCAACACCATCGGCCTCCAGAACGGCGGAAAGTGCCTCACGCCATTCACTGGTTTCATTCGGATCAATATCGTTTTTCGCTTGTGTTGACATGATTCTCCTGGATCAATAAAGCTAGTTTAGCTCATAAAACGCATATTTTGATGCAATTTTCCCCGGATAGATGGTGGAGCGTTGCCTGATTATAAACCAGTATCGGGTTCCTGGAAGCCGCATGCAGAGTCTATCACTGAATATTCATTCAGCCAGCGACTTCAGCGTCCTCACGGCACCATAGATGGAACGGTCATGGCGGTCGTCGGGTGCGGGCATCTGAACAGGCGGGCCTGCGGGGCAGTCAAGGGGGTTGGAATCCTGACACGATACCGGTCAGCAGGCCTCTAATCTGTCCGACCTGTGCCGACAACTGCCGGCTGATCGGCGGCCCTGAGGGCCGGCTCCCTTTTGGTCAGCAGTACCGGATCATTATTAAAATTAAGCGGACATTCCCGCGGACAATCCCTGTCGCACATATCCCCATCCAGGATATTCTGCCAGCAATAGCTCAGGGCCTTGGTGCGGGTGCGGAACTGGGTTTTGCTGCCCAGTAATTCCGTCAGGTGCATACGGTCAAACATGCTGACCAGTGGTGCCTTGGCGCGGGCGAAGACCAACTCGATTTCCATTTTATCAAGACGCTTGATCAGCTCATGCAACATCTCTTCGCCGGTCGCGTCAATCTCGTTAATACCCTCGGCATCGATCAGCAGATATTTAAGGTCAGGCTTGGCCGCCAGCCTTCCCAGCACCTTATCCTCAAAATAGCCGGCATTTGCGAAATACAGCGGGCCATCAAAACGCAACACCGTAATATGATCACAGGTGCTCAAAATATGAGCCTCGGCATCACGCAGGGTATCATCACTGTGCCGGGACAGAATCGCCATGTGAGGACGTTTGCTGCGCCAGACATACAGCCCCAGCGAAAGCATGACGCCAATCAACATACCCTTGTCGAGATGCGGTGCCATGATGATGGTGAGAATGAACGTCACCACCGAAACGATGGCGTCATGTGGCTGCACATTCCACTCATGTTTAATGGGTTTAAGCCGGATCAGCTTGATTACGGCCATGATAATAACCGCCGCCAGAGTGGCCTGTGGAAGGTGGTACAGCAGGGGCGTTAAAAATAACAGTGCCATGCCGACCATCAGTCCCGTTATCACGGCGGAAAAAGCAGTGATCGCACCGCTGTTTATATTGACCGCCGAGCGGGAAAACGAACCGGATACCGGATAACCCTGCGACAACGACGACACGATATTGGACACCCCCTGCCCGAACAACTCCTGATTGGCATCCAGCCGCTGCCGGGTCTGTACCGCCATGGCCTTGGCAATGGATATGGCCTCCATAAAGCCGACCAGAGAGATAACAAGCGCGGCACTGAGAAGCTGTGATGCCACAGCCCAGTTGATTGTCGGAGCTGACAGACTCGGCAAACCGGATGGAATGGAACCGACAATAGCGCCGCCGCTTGCGGCATAACCGGTGACATAAGCCACCAGTGTGGTAAATACTACAGCTACCAGCACACCGGGAACTTTCGGAAACCGCCTGCCGATATACCCGATCAGCAGAAAGGCGATAAGTCCCATTGCTACAGTAGGCCAGTGCGTATCCTGGCTGATGGCGACCAGCACCCGCCAGACAGTCTCATAATAATACTCCGCCTGCTCCGCGCTGACACCGAACAGCTTGCTCAACTGAGACGTGGCAATGATCAGGGCGGCCGCATTGGTAAAACCCATGACCACCGGATGCGAAAGAAAATCGACCAGCTCACCCAGACGAAACATGCCGAGCAATAACTGAAAGACCCCGACCATCAATGCCAGCAGAATGGCATAAGCGATGTACGACTCAGGGCTTGTGGCCAGAGGCTGCAAAGCCGCTGCGGTCAACAGCGATACCACCGCTACCGGCCCGGTCTGCAGCTGACGGGATGAACCCAGCAAGGCTGAAACCATCGGCGGCAAAAAAGACGCATACAGGCCATAATGAGGTGGCAGTCCGGCCAGTTGTGCATAAGCCATGGACTGCGGAATCAACACCATGGCAACCGTTATACCGGCAACAATATCCTTTTTGACAACCCGGTTGTCTTCCAGCTCGCCGATCCACTTCCTGAAAGGCACAAACATCGCCAGCAGGGTGAACAGGGACCGTTTCAAAGTGACACGAAAAAAGTGATTCATTTTTTATAATCTGAGCGGGTGCAGCCCGCGTCGAAAAATGGCACGACTGCTCCATGCCCCCCATCATACAGAATCGACTCGTCAAACGGATCGATTTATTGCTACCAGTGCTCGACCAGAATGGCTGCCAGCTCCCGTAAATCCGATACGGTAATGGTCGGCTCCATACCCCACGGATCAAACACATTACCCCGGTGGCGATACACCCAGGCCGTTTGCCAGCCGGCGTGGGTGGCACCGATGACATCAAACGGATTGCTGGAAACAAGCCAGGTATGTTCCGGGCGGGAACCCGCTTTTTGGAGAAAATACTGATATACTGCGGGGGCCGGCTTGAATGTCTGCAAGTCATCGACACTGACCACCGAGGTTATCAGCCGCGCAAGCCCGGCGTGCTCCAGCAACTGCTGAACGGCCTGCCGGCTGCCATTGGAAAACGCATGACAGGCAAGCCCGCGCTCATTGAAGATCGATAATGCCGGTTCAACATCCGCAAATGCCGGCAATACCCGGTATAAATCCAGCAGACTCCGAATATCGTCATCAGACAGGTTCAATTTATATTGCTCACAGCAATACAGCAGCGCCTCGCGGGTACAAACGGAGAAATCCTGATAACACCCCATCAGCCCGCGCCGAAAAGAATACTCCAGTTGCTTGTTACGCCAGCTGACCGAAAACTCCCCGGCGATCTCACCGATCAGCGATTCCAGCCGGTTGACCACGCCATGTGTATCAATCAGCGTGCCATAGATGTCGAAGGCGAGGGTTTTTGGGGTATGGATCGCCATGGCAGAGTTCACATTGTATGCCATTTTCTATTTCAATATTTTATGGAATTGTTGTCTCCATGCCTGTTCAGGATAACAGGCAGCACAGCCTGCCTTACATCCATAAATCAAGACGATGACCAGCCGAGAAGAACATGCCAGGACGGTGACCGGTCGAAAGCCCGCCGGCAACCGCCGTCAAGTGCTACCTTATGAAATGCCCAAATCATTCGCCAATTGACTCAATTGTTCATTACGCCATTCAAGGTCCTCGTTTATAAGATTCATTTGTGCTTCAGCAAGTTCTTCATCAAGTCGTGCTTCTTCTTCAAGCATTGATTCATTTCGCTTACGTAATTTAATCATTTCCTCAACAATACAACGGCAAATCAAATTATCCGCAACTCGCAGAGAAGAACTAGAAAAAAGACTATCAGAGATAAATTCAGTCACCAACTTGGACCTGAGATTAATCAAATCCTCAATTTCTCCACTAACTCCCAAATGTTCCTTCATCTGACTCAATTCGTATTCGTAATCGTCTTCGTAGTAATCGTCTTTTGTTTGCTCCCACGATTTAATCACTTCGATCACTTGGTCAACAATACCAGGAAAGATACGATGAACAATACGAGAGGAAATCCCCGAATCTCGCAGAGAACGCAGAGAACGCAGAGAAGAAGAATCATCAATCCTTCGTTCTTGAACGATAGCAATCACCAAATCGAGCAATGCCTCAATATCCAAAGAATGCTTCAAGGAATCTTCCATTCAATCAATGCCAAAGCATAAGCTGTGAAGGATAATCAGATTCAACGCACTCACGTAAAGCGGGGAAATCCAGCTTGGCAGCAAGGGATAAATCTTCAAGCAAGTCTAGCAAGGCATAAATCTTTAAGCAAGTCTTTTTAAGGGGGCGATCAGCCACCACGATCTTTTTGCGCAAGTGCATCAGCAAAGAGTCCGTACGCAGCGCAGCCCGTCAGCCGATAATCAACTTGATCCCAACCAGTATCGACACTGTCTCAAACATCCGCTTGATCCACTGATTACCGTACATGATGGCCATATGCGCCCCCAGATAGCCGCCCAGCAAAGAGCCGGCAAGCAGCATGGGTATCCAGTCCCACCGGATTTCCCCAGTACTCCCAGTGTCAGGGCACCGGTACCGTTCCAGAACATCCCGACCAGTATCAGGGTATAGGCGACGGCGCGTTTATAATCCAAGCCAAACCAGCGTACCAGCCAGACAATGACAAACAGCCCGAAACCGGGGACACCCATATAATGTTCAGATTTCTTTCGTCTTCGGTAGCTGCTGCTCATAGAGAGAGACAAAGTCCGGCTGGGACAGATTCATCAGTGGCAGGCCACCGTCCCGTGCCAGGTCCGAGATGATGCGGTCAACCCAGGGGAACAGGGTGCGTGGTGCCTCACAAAAAATAAAGCTCTGGCGGGATTTCTCATCCTCAAGTCCGACCAGCTCAAACAGGCCGGCATAGGTCAGTTCCACGATAAAAACGATCTGGTCACCATTGGTCGCAGTGACCCCTACCGTCAACGCGACCTCGTGAAATTCATCCAGATAACGACTGTCCACCCGAACCGATACATTGAAGCGCAACTCGTCTTTGTCCAGTGTTACCGGTGCACCGGGATTCTCGAATGACAAATCCCTGATGTACCGCCCATGCAGCACAACATCCCAGGCATTCTGTTCATCGCCTGCTATTTCTGTCTTGCTCATTGTCTGTTAAAGCCTCTATGAAGAACATGATTGCCGATAAGCACCGCCTGTTTTTGCCCTACTGCCATCTTGGCCCCGGGTACCAACTCACCAGAGAATGGCGCGTGCCACGAGTCACTTTCGTAACCTCGTGTATAACCAGTGAAGGGAAGACCAGCACCGTGCCACGCCGACGGATGGCATCGGCGGGTGGATAGCTGGAAACATAGTGCATTCGAAAATCACCACCCTCATAATCGTCTGGATCGGACAACTGCACTACAACACTCAACTTGCGCTGTGTCGGGCGGTCGCCACTGACCAGCAGGGAGTCCTGATGAGCGTTGTAATAATGACCGCCGCCCTCGGCATGGGCCCGGTAGATGCTGAATTGCAGAGAGCGGGCACCCTGACGATTATAATTTACCCCGAACCACTCATCGTTGGCCTCATCGACGCAATAATCAAGCAATTGAAAGATATGAAAGAACTCCGGGTCCCGGCGCTGCAGAAACACGACTTCGCCGTGGCGGATGCCCTGTTTAACCGTTGAACCATCAAGGCCGACCGTGCCGGGCGACGCTGTCCGCTGGGTGGCGGCATCAATGATAGTCTGACACTCCTCTGCAGAAAGCAGCGAATCGTAATATGCCCATTCACCCCGCATGGCCGCTACAGGACTCCAGGGGTTTGTACCGGTGAAGATATGCCGGCATCTGTCAACAGTAGAGAGATGGATGTCATCGTTCCCTCCTGCCGGCATCGCCGGTGTACCATGATGCCAGTGTATGCCTCCTGCCCGCCATGAGTGGATGCACCCCGTGTGGTACCGAGGCCGGATAAGCGATCATCCTGCCCGCTTCCGGGGGAACTTCGATGCCGAACTCCGGAAATATGGTGGCACCGCCCTGACACGTTGTAAGGTACAGAATACTGGAATAAAGCCGATGCTCGAAATGTGGCGGCAGATTATCTTTGTGGATATTCATGCTCTGGCCTTCGCTCCACAGAACCAGATCCGTATATTCGGGATACAGAACACCGCCGCCATGCAAACCATCGGACAGCAGTGCAGCAATGCGCGTGCGCACCCCGTCCATGATTTCCCTCACGCGCAGACTATCGACACTGGCATAGCTGATCTGCCGATACGAAAAAAATGGTTCAACATTCTCTCTGCCAAGGCGTTTGACATTTGCCTCGAGAAACTCCGACAAGGCCGTACATTCCTCAGGTGACAGGAATTCCCCTTCACTGATGATCGGGATCATTGGATGGTTCTGTTGGAACAGGCATGCCTGCCGACTGTTTTGACACCTGCCATCGTGCAGGATCGCCCGGTCAAGTGCTGAAAATCCGGTATGATCATGGGTTACTTATCGAGCTTATATTCAGTTTTTCCACTCAGCGAACGTATCCAGGGCATGGAGCAGCAGGCTGCCTCCGTCACGCGGATGGGCGCTGTCATCTTCTGCCGCGACTCTGAAGTCACTGCGATACACAGGCCCATCCCGGACGGAGCAGACTGGTCTGCCGATATGCCCGTTGGCAAGACTCACCAGCTCCAGGTAACACCAGCGGCAAATCCGGTCTGGGAATACTCGAAGCCGTGTGAGATGCCGAGATCGATCACCACCGGGCTTTCCGGGAGTCGGAAAGCGCCTGCAGCGGCCAGAGCGTTCCCGGACCTGAAGTTGCCAAGACGCAGCGAGAAGGCCCCTTGCTGATTGCGCGGGATGCGCACTCCGCCAAGGGCGATAGCGATTGCCGTGGCCTCATGTGACTCGGCGCGCAACTCGTCAAAGGAAAGATGCAGGGAACCGATCTGGCTGCCATACTGCTCCAGACCATTGATGCGCCCTTCCAGGGCTGTCAATCGATTGCTCGCAAGGCTGGCGGTTCCAGGTGGTCCGGCCGCACCTGTCGGGCCCGGAGGGCCGGGCGGCCCGGGTGGTCCTGCCATACCACCTCCCCCCGTTCCCGGAGGGCCCTGTGGCCCCGGCGGTCCCGGCGGACCGACTGGCCCCGGAGAACTGCTTCCCGGACTGGCGGAACCAGGAGGCCCCGGCGGTCCGGCAACACCCTGAAGTCCCGGAGAACCATCAGCGCCGGCAGGCCCTGCGGGCCCGGGCGGTCCGGGTGAACCATCAGTGCCATCAGCACCAGCTACTCCTGGAGGTCCGGGTGGGCCATCTGAGGGTCCAGGAGGTCCGGGTGGGCCTGAGGGTCCAGGAGGTCCAGGCGGCCCATCATTGCCATCAACACCGGTTGCTCCCTGAGGTCCGGGCGAACCATCAGCTCCTGGATCGCCTTGAGGTCCGGGAGAACCATCATTCCCTGGAGGTCCGGGCGGGCCATCAGCTCCCGGATCACCTTGGGGTCCGGGAGAACCATCATTGCCATCAGCACCGGCTGCTCCCGGAGGTCCAGGTGGGCCACCTGAAGGCCCTGGAGGTCCGGGCGGGCCTGAGGGTCCAGGAGCTCCGGGCGAACCATCAGCACCATCTGCTCCTGGGGTGCCTTGATCTCCCTGTGGCCCAGTAATGGAAGCACCTGGACTCCCTCGGAAACCTTGAGGTCCGGGAGGTCCGGAAGGGCCCGGAGGTCCGGGCGGGCCACTAGCACCATCTGCCCCCGGATCACCTTGAGGTCCAGGAGAACCATCAGTGCCTTGTGCCCCCGGATCACCTTGAGGCCCAGGAGAACCATCAATGCCTTGTGCCCCCGGATCACCTTGAGGCCCAGGAGAACCATCAGTGCCTGGAGGTCCAGGGATTCCAGGGGGGCCAGCACTGCCGTCTGTTCCTGGAGGTCCGGGCGGGCCACCGGGAGGTCCGGGAGGCCCGGCAGGTCCGGGAGGCCCGGCAGGTCCGGGTAGGCCATCATTACCATCGGTACCAGGAGTACCAGGAGTACCAGGTGCTCCACCTGCTGGCCCTTGCGGACCTGGTGGCCCTGGTGGTCCTGGTTCTCCCAATTCACCCGCAGGTCCTACAACGCCATTACTGCCATCGGCACCGGGAGGCCCCGGGTCACCTGGATCGCCTTTAGGTCCTGGAAGACCATCACTGCCAGGTTCCCCTGGAGGGCCGACAGGCCCCTGAGGTCCGGCTGGCCCCGGATCGCCTGGTGGGCCCGCTTGCGCCTGCGCATTATCGGAATAGAGAAGGGCACCGACAGACGTTATTCCGGCTGTACCTGCCAGAGCGAGTGAGGCGGCACTGACAACGCCCGTAACCGTAGCGGGATCATACCAGCTCCGCTTGCGGGGACTTAGTTTA
>JAJDYQ010000012.1 GCA_022825085.1 Gammaproteobacteria bacterium | reverse complement strand
CGAAGCCGATGATCGCAAAACCGGCCTTACGGTTTTCCCCCTGCACAACACAAGTCGGGCAACCGTAGCGGGAGCTCATATCACTCCAGGCAAGCTCCAGTGTGACCTGCAACAGGTGCTCGGCAATCCATGTCAGATGATCGCTTACCCTCATCAACGGCATGGCACCGGCAATATCAGCCGCAGCGATACGGAGCTGCTGAGCCTGCTTAAAATAACGCAGTCGATCCATCTGCATTTCGACATCATCCTGCTCCAGACTGACCAGTAACCGACCAACCTCACTATTCAATGCCTGCCTGTCCGGTGGCGAATAAAGGGTACGATGGTCAATCAACTCATCGAGCAGCATCGGATTCCTTGCGATGGTTTCAGTGACCCATATACTGGCAACACAGAGCTTTCCCAGTTGTGCTCTGGCCGAAGACTCTTCCAGCAGCAACGACAGATAAGACTCGCGACGGGCAATCACAATAATGACAGAAAGCAAACGTCTGACAGCTTCATCCGGGTCATCCAGCCTGGAAGACTCGTTCAGCAATGCGGGGATCAACCCGTCACACAAAAGCTTTCCCTGCGCACTTAGCCGGGTATATACCCCATGGATTTTGAAACTCACCAGTTGCTGATGCAGCCGCTTCGGTTCCCTGTAACCCAGCTCTCCAAGCAGCTCGATATCTTCAGTAGCAGCATCCGGGTCCGATTCACTGATGGACAGCCAGTAAGTTTTTATTGGGCTGAAATCATCATCTTCACGCTCGGCGAAAATCTGATCAAAACAATGCTGGACATATTGTCGATGGTTCGACAATGCCGCATAAAACCCTTGCCAGGTATTAAAATTCATTGAAACGGCAAGTCGATTCCGATCTTCCTCGTTGGCAGGCAGGGTATGCTCCTGCCGATCATTCATTTCCTGGATATGATTTTCCGCCGTTCTTAAAAACTGCCATGCCCGGATCAAACAATCGATATCGGCCTTGTCCATATACTGCTTTTCTGCCAGCTTTTGCAGGATCAAAGGTGTACTTCTATCCTGTAATGAAACATCCTGGCCTCCCCTCATCAACTGAAAAACCTGGGCGATGAATTCTATTTCACGAATTCCTCCCGGCCCCAGCTTCAGGTCATGCTGACGGTCCCTGCGGGCAACCTCACGATCAATCATAACCTTCAGTTCCCGTAAAGACTGGATCGCCCCAAAATCCAGATAACGCCGATAAACAAATGGTTTCAGAAGAGAAAGCAACCTTTTACCGGCATCGATATTCATACCGACAGGACGCGCCTTGATCATGGCATAACGCTCCCATTCCCGGCCCTGAGTCTGATAATAATCCTCCATCGCCGAAAAGCTCATCACCAGAGGCCCGCTGTTACCGTAGGGGCGCAAACGCAAATCAACACGAAAAACAAAGCCATCGACCATTACCGTGTTAAGGCTCTGGTAAAACCGCTGTGCCAGCTTTAGAAAAAACTGATGATGGGTCAGTGGCTTTCCGCCTGTTGTCTCACCATCGTGCTCATACGACAAAATCAGATCAATATCAGATGAATAATTGAGTTCACATGCGCCCAGCTTACCCATGGCAAATGCCACCATGGGCATCGGACTGCCATGCTCATCCAATGGGCAGCCATGCAGCTTCGCAAGAGAATCATAGTGCCACTGCATGGCACATTGAATCAGCCGATCGGCCAGTGCGCTCAGGTACTCCAGTAAATTATCGAGCGGTGAATAAAATGATAAATCCTGGAACGCGATGCACAGCATATGCCGATTCCGGAAGCACCTTAAAGCCTTGTCCAGCGCACTGCTGTTTTCACAAGCCACGATCTTTTCACCGGCCTGCCGCAATAGCAGCTTATAATCATATTCCGGCTGTAGAGAAAATAACAACAGCTCCAGCAACTCATGATCTCTTCTGATACTGACACTTAGAAACGAACTGACATAAAGCGCCCTTTTCCATACAGCATCCTGCTCGGTCAGGATATGGCGATGCCGGTCTGTCAGTTTTTCATTTTCGAGCAGCGCATCAAAATTACTGCTCACAATAGTCACTGCCTGCTGGCGACTCATTTTTTTATCTGCTCAGCCAGATCACACAGCCAATCAGGCCTTGATAATTTTATCCGATGATGCCTGGTAACGACCTCTGGCATCGACAACGAGCTGCGAATACCTTTCGATGTCAGGATAATTGAACTCATCATGATCGGTCGTCAGTACCACACAATCATAGCAACCAAGATTTTCCGGAGTCAGCTCAATACTGGACAAATCGAAATAATAGCGACGCATTTGAGGGAATGCCGGCACATAAGGATCACTGTATGCCACATTCGCCCCAAGTTTTTTCAGGATCGACATGATCTCAACGGCAGGCGATTCCCGCATATCATCGACATTCTTTTTATACGCAATGCCTAAAATCAGAATGCGACTGCCATTCACCGACTTTTCATGTCGATTAAGCCCCAGGGTTATTTTACTGACAACCCAATCCGGCATGGCCCGGTTCACCTCACCGGCCAACTCGATGAACCGGGTATTAATACCATATTGTCTGGCTTTCCAGGTAAGATAAAAAGGATCAATCGGGATACAATGACCACCGAGTCCGGGGCCGGGCTGGTAGGAGACAAAGCCGAAAGGTTTGGTTGCGGCCGCCTCTATTACCTCATGTATATCAATATCCATGGCATCGGCCACCATCTTCATCTCATTAACCAGACCTATATTGACCGCACGATGTATATTCTCCAGTAATTTTGCCATTTCTGCGACACGGGTAGAGCGAACCGGGACAAGCCGGTCAATCACCTGACCATATAAAGCCAGACCGGCTTTCAGGCATGGCCCGGTAGAACCGCTGCACACCTTTGGAATAGTCTGTGTCGTAAAATCCGGATTACCCGGATCTTCACGTTCAGGAGAATAAACCAGAAAAAAGTTCTGCCCGATGGTGAATCCTTTACTTTCTATGCGGGGCGCCAGCTCCTCCTCTGTAGTGCCCGGATAGGTCGTACTCTCCAGAGAAATAATCTGCCCCTCATGCAGGCAGGGCAGCAATGAGTCAATCGTATCGATCACATACCTCAAGTCAGGGTTTCGATAACCATCCAGCGGAGTTGGGACACACAATATAATGGCATCAAGCGTCCTCGCCTGCTGCATATCCGAGGTAGCACTGAATCCCTTATTCACGGCATCACGGATCACGGAATCTGAAATATGTTTAATATACGATCTGCCCTGCCGGATATACTCTGGCTTGGAAGAATCAATATCGAGGCCTACTACCCTGTATCCTGCCCCGGAAAATCGAACCGCCAATGGAAGGCCGACATAACCAAGCCCGACAATGCCGATCACGGCGGATCTGTCATTCAATTTACAGACAACTTCGCTCAGCATGGAATTCATATTGAGTTATTTCCAATACCATAACAGACAGGACCCCGGCCCTTTAGATGAAATATAAACAGCCCGCCCCGTGAGAACGATACCAGATTTGCGTTGAAGAAGGCAGGCCATAAACCACTGCGAAGCCGTCGCTGAATAACGCATCCAGAGTCAAACATCCGCTCAACGAGAAATTCTGATAAAATTCAGCCTATGGCAGACAACGAGATCATGAACCGCCGCCCTGATGAAGAAATCGAGCTGGGCTCAATCACAGTAGAAACAGGGCCGCACCCCACTGCTTCGGTCATCTGGCTGCATGGACTTGGTGCCGACGGCAGTGACTTTGAGTCTATCGTGCCACAACTCATGCTGCCGGCAGAGCAACCCGTGCGGTTTATTTTTCCAGACGCACCAACGCGCCAGGTCACCATCAATAGCGGTTATATGATGCGCGCCTGGTATGATATTTACGAAAACATTTCTTCTGATGCCGAACAGGACGAGGAAGGGATAATGGAATCCGCCAAAATTATTTCCATGCTGGTGAGCCACGAAATTGAACGCGGCATTGCCAGTCACCGAATTATTCTGGCCGGATTTTCCCAGGGCGGTTCGATTGCGCTGTATGCCGGCCTGAAATCTGAACACCATCTGGGAGGCATTATCGCCCTGTCAACCTGGCTGCCGTTAAGCGATCACTTTCAAGGGGTGGTGTGCAAACCGGCTCCTGTCCCTTCGATATTTATGGCCCATGGTGAGCAGGATCCTGTGGTACCCATACAATTTGCCGAAGCCTCGAAAGAAATCCTGAAAAAGCTGTGTACTGACATAGAGTGGCACACCTACCCGATGGCACACTCAGTCAACCCGCCTGAGATACTGGCGATACGTGAATGGCTGATCAGGCGTCTGCGAGCGAATCGGCCCACTCAGGCGCAGCGACTCCCGGATTGACGACTCAACTCCGATCATATTCTGAGGCACGCCGGGCAGACCCCTTCACTTTATCGACCGGATAACGCACCTCATTGATCTCTATCTTTTTCCAGGCGCTGGTCACCAAATCGACATTGAGCCTGTCGGCGATACGAATCAGATAAATAAAGATGTCTGCCAACTCCATGGCGACTGCCTCATGTTTTTCCGGTGACAGATTTTGACTGTCCTGTTCAGAAAGCCACTGGAAATGCTCAACCAGCTCGGCGGCCTCGGCGATGAGCGCCATGGAGAGATTTTTAGGGGAATGAAACCGGTCCCAGTCACGGTCGTCGGCAAACCGGGCCAGACGCTGACGCAGGGCCATAATTTGATCTTCACTTGTCATATATTCACTCTCCGAATCAGAAAGGAACGACCGGTCATTCAGCAATCAAGCCCGGCGCGAGCTCGCCGGACAGCGGCCTTGATCTGCTCCGGTGCGGTACCACCAATATGGTTACGTGCGGCGACCGAACCCTCCAGGGTAAGAATCTGATAAACATCGTCTTCAATCCGGCTGCTGAACTGTTGCAGCTCATCCAGCGAAAACTCCGCCAGATCTTTATTGTTTTTAATACCATAAGCTACCGACCTGCCGACAATCTCGTGGGCATCCCGGAACGGCACGCCCTTGCGCACCAGATAATCCGCGAGATCAGTTGCAGTGGGAAAGCCGCTCAGGGCTGCCGTGCGCATACGATCCGCTTTGGTTTTGATTAGAGGCATCATATCGGCAAACAGCCGCAGACAGGCCTCCACAGTATCAATGGCATCAAACAACGGCTCCTTATCGGTTTGATTATCGCGGTTATAGGCCAACGGCTGGGCTTTTATAAGGGTCAACAGGGCCACCAAATCACCTGTGACACGTCCGCTGCTGCCACGAATCAGCTCAGGAACATCCGGATTTTTTTTCTGCGGCATGATGGAAGAACCGGTACAGAAACTGTCAGGCAGCTCAATGAAATCGAACTGTGGCGACGCCCAAAGGACAATTTCTTCAGACATTCGTGACAAGTGCGCCATGATCAGGGCACAGGCCGAGGTAAATTCAATCACGAAATCACGATCACTGACAGCATCCAGCGAATTTTCTGTGACAGCATCGAAGCCCAGCAACTCCATGGTCATATGTCGGTCAATCGGATAACTGGTACCGGCCAGAGCAGCGGAACCCAGCGGCATGACATTAACCCGTTTGCGGCAATCCTGCATACGGTCAGCATCGCGGCCAAGCATTTCCTGCCAGGCCATCAGATGGTGACCGAAGGTAACCGGCTGAGCGGTCTGCAGATGAGTGAAACCGGGCATAATCGTATCCACCTCACCTTCCGCCCGATCAACAAGTCTGCACCGAACAGTGTTCAAAAGCGCGACAATCCAGTCGATTCGGTCACGCAGATAAAGCCGCATATCGGTTGCTATCTGATCATTACGGGAGCGACCGGTATGCAGCTTTTTACCAGCCTCGCCGATACGGTCAGTCAACCGCGCCTCGATATTCATATGCACATCTTCCAGCTCGGCAGACCAGAGAAAGTCACCGCGTTCGATATCCAGCCGTATTTCTTCGAGACCATTAAGTATGGCATCGCGCTCGGCATCTGTAATAACGCTGACCGCCGCCAGCATCTTTGCATGAGCAATGGAACCAAGGATATCATGTGCATACAGCCGCCGATCAACACTGACCGACTCACTGAACATCTCAACCAGTGCATCGGTTTGTTCGGCAAACCGCCCGCTCCAGAGTTTTTTATCGTCCTGTTGTTCGCTCATGGTGTATCCTTATCTTCTGAATCCCGGATTATACCAGCGTAATGGACTTGCGTTATCCGGCGTTTCGCTGAACACTTAAACGTATGGTATCCGAAGACAAAAAAATCAACCTGTCAGCCGACTTTTGCAGTTCACGATCCGTGCTGCTGGTGATAGCCAGCATGGTACTGCTGGCAGCCGTTATGCTACTGGCACCGGGACGGAATCTTACAATCAACCCCGAACTGCTTGGTATGCAGGCAATGTTTCTGCAATGGCTGGGGCTGACCTGCCTTGCCATTCTATGCCTGCTGAATCGCTGGTTAAAAAACCTCAGCCTGCTCAAAAGCACATTGATTATTTTTGTGGTTATTCAACTGGTAACCCTGGCTGTCAGCGAATTTGCATTCCAGCTGACACTGATGCTACCCGGATTACAGAACCTGCGGCCCGGACAACATGATCTGTTTCTGTTAAGAAATATAGTCATCAGCATGATTACCAGCAGCGTGGTTTTATGGGTAATGTATCTGTTACAACAATTACAGATACATATTGAAGCGGAAAGTCAGGCCCGCATCCGGGCCCTGCAGGCACGGATACGGCCACACCTGCTGTTTAACAGCATGAATACGATTGCGGCGTTGACCCAGATTGATGCGGATGCCGCCGAGCAGGCCATTCTGGACTTATCGGAAATTTACCGGGTATCACTGAAATCAGGAGACTCAACCACGACGCTAAAAAAAGAAATTGATTTAACCCGGCACTATCTGGCCGTGGAAAAGCTGCGTCTGGGAGGGCGCCTGCAAATTCTCTGGGATATCGATGATTCCGTACTCAGCACCAGTATTCCGGCGCTGACGATACAGCCACTGGTAGAAAATGCCGTTTATCATGGTATCGAGCCGAGGAGCGATGGTGGCTGGATCAGCATTTCAGCGTTACTGGATGGGGAAGTCAAAATTACCATTACCAACCCCCTTCCGACACGCGATGACGACACGCTGCGCCGAGGCAATCAGATGGCGATTGCCAATATAAGCGAACGACTTGGCATCATGTATGGCAGTCGGGCTGACTTGCAGTCGTCGCAGGATACAGAAAGCTACTGCGTGGTACTGACACTGCCGCACAAGGATAAAACATGAAAGTACTGATAGTGGATGACGAACCGCTGGCACGGGCTCGTCTGAAAATGCAGTTATCATCCATCACCGGATACGAACTTGCCGGCGAAGCCGACAATGGACTGGACGCGATTGACAAAGCGGAATCACTGGCAGCAGATATACTGCTGCTGGATATTCGTATGCCCGGCATGAGTGGCCTTGAAGTTTGCAGGTATTTTGCCGGCAAAGATAATCCACCGGCCATCATATTTACCACGGCCTACAGCGAGCATGCCCTGCAGGCATTTGAGTCACATGCTGTAGCCTACCTGCTGAAACCGATCCATCGGGACAAACTGGAAGCCGCATTACAGTCGGCGCACAAACTGACGCGAGCCCAGGCGGATGGAGTCGCACGGGACAGTAGAATCGACGAAGAAATCAGCCATGCACGCAAACAGATCTGTGCACGGATCAGGGGTGGTCTGCGCTTGATTGAGCTGACCGATATCTGCTATTTCAAGGCCGACTCCAAATATATCGAAGTCAACTACAAGGATGGCCAGGTACTGATTGAAGAATCACTGTCCTCCCTTGAACAAGAGTTCAAGGAAGAGTTTATTCGGGTTCACCGCAACGCACTGGTGTCAAAATCACACATCAAATCACTGGAAAAAGACAGTGAAGGAATCTACCATATTTTGCTTGATGGTACTGACAGGCGGATCACAGTAAGCCGCAGGCATCTGTCCTCGGTCAGGACACTCTTCAAGGACCCGTTGTAAACTCCCGCCACTGACAAAAGAATATTATTGCAAGTCAGACATCAAGACAGCCGCCTGCCAAAGTAATGCCGGCATGACAAAGAAAATACTGCAAAATGTCACCGTACTGGTAACGCGCCCGGAACATCAGGCGCAGCCATTTTTTGCAATGATCAGGCGAGCGGGCGGGCAGGCCATTCTTTTTCCCGTCATTGAAATCCGGGAAATCGACCCGGGTGCGGAAACAAAAGCCATATTGCATCAGGTTGTTGATGGAGTCATTTTTATCAGTGCCAACGCCGTGCGCCTGGGCGTACCGATACTCAACACCATCAACCCGCAATGGAACAGAGACAGCCAGATCATTGCCATCGGCAAGGCAACGGCCACATGCCTGAAAGAGCAGGGCCTGGAGCCCGTGCTGACTCCGCCTGCCCCTTTCAACAGTGAAGCCCTGCTGGCCATGCCACAGATGCAGGACATTGCCGGACACCAATATACGATTATCAAGGGCAGGGGTGGACGCCGCCACCTGCAGGAACAGATCAGAGATCGCGGTGCCAGAGTCAGCGAAATAGATATTTATGTACGGATAAAGCCGACGCTCCGCAATACACCACTAAACAGGCTGATGCAGGCCGAGCGAGCTGTCGTCGCGATTACCAGCGTCAAGGGCCTGCATCACCTTTTTGAGCTGGCGAGTACCGAGCAGGCAGAGTGGTTAAAGAAAAGTGCCGAATTTCTGGTACCCGGGATGCGAGTGGCAGATACCGTAAACAACCTGCATATCAGACAGGCACCGATGATTGCCGAAGATGCCACCGATGAAGCGATGTATAACCGATTACTGGCAGCAATAAAGACCGCCGGCCAGACATGACCACCATTAACCGGTGCCACCTTCCTTTTCAACCGCCGGCAGGCCCGGATCATCCGAGAAATCAAAAGTATCCGAAAACACGCAACCCTCAGGCAACCCCTGTGCCATGAAGGCATCCCTTGCCGCATAAACCATTGGAGGCGGGCCACTCATATAGACCTCATAATCGGACATATCGGGATAAGTGCGAGTAACCGCCTCATGGACAAAACCGGTATCGCCATTCCAGTTATCGGACTCTGCCGGTTCGGAAAGAACGGGCGTGAACTTTATTTTATCGGGATAAGTCTTCAGCCACTGATCAATTTCATCCGGCAGATAGATGTCTTTTTTCGCACGCGCCCCCCAGAACAGATGAACCGGACGGTCATCACCGGTGGCAAACATGTGCAGCAACATGCTGCGCAGTGGTGCCATACCGGTGCCACCTGCCATCATAATAATCGGCCGCTCGTGGTCTTCGCGCAGATAGAAGGTACCAAGCGGACCCTCAATACGGATCAATGCCTTGTTACGCATCTCCTCAAAGACAAAGTGAGTAAAATATCCACCCGGCACATGGCGAATCTGGAACTCCAGAAACTCATCATGGTGCGGTGGATTGGCCAGCGAAAAGGCACGGCGGCGACCATCGCTCAAAATAAAATCCACATACTGACCGGCAAGGAATGGCAGGCGACTGGCAGCCGGTATTTTCAGCTTCAGTTGTACGACATCATCTGTCAGCCTGTCGATGCTGTGTACCCGCGCCGGCATTTTGCGCGGTTCGATACCTGCCGGTGTATCAACGATAACCACCTCAATAACCATATCGGTTTTCGGGCGAGCCTGACAAAACAGGGCTTTACCTTCCATAATTTCACTGTCAGCGATACCACCAGGTTGGCCGTTCGGGTAAACAAACTCGCCCTCGACGACGCTCCCCATACAACCCCCACAGCGCCCGCCGCGACAACCGTAGGGCATGGTAATACCCTGGCGGAGGGCGGCATCAAGTATGGCTTCACCCGGCCCGCAATCAAAAGACCGGTTTTTGCTCTGTATGGCAATCTTCATGTTAAGGCTGTGCCTGAATATAACCGGGCAACCCGGACCGGGGCTACTATGGGGTCAATGCCGCGCAAAGGCAATATGGCGTATTGGGTGTTCAGTACCGAAACCAGACGACTGTGCATCAGGAACGGCCCCAAAGCCGGCTGCTGCACAATCCAGAGCAATTCAGTCATATACTGCCGGCCGGTGAGCAAATCCCTATGGCTGACTCGACCTGGACTCCAGCCACTTGATCAACGGCTCCCACTCGATACGATGCAGGGCAGTTGCCGCCGGGGCCATCTCAAAAATACCCAACCCTTTATCAGCTGCTCGCACATAATTCATGCTGTCTGACAATGCAGCAACATAGGGTTCACGCAAACGGTCCAGAAACTCATCCAGCTCCCAGAAAATCCGGGTCTGGTCACGCCCTCGATTGGCGACCAGGCCTATCCTGCCCTTTTTGGCCGAGATCAGGCGGGTCGCCCGGATTTCCCTGATATAATCTGCCGCCGCACGCATATCGATGGGCGAAGGCAACACCGGAATAATAAATGTACGGGCATGACGAACCAGACTGTTCAGGTCCTTACCATGCACCGACGCCGGCGCATCCATAATCATGTAACCGGTACCACGGCCTGGATTGACAGTCGCAGCAGTGCCGTCGATACCCTGGATCCTGGGTCGGTTGATAGAGGAACGCGCCTTTAGCCATGCCAGACTGGAACCCTGCGGATCATAATCGACCAGACTGACCTTATGGCCCTGGCAGGCATAGTAACTGGCCAGATTGGTCGCGATAGTGCTTTTGCCCGAACCGCCTTTAGCATTGATGACCATGATAGTACGCATCACATATTCCCTCGCTTTTTCATTGATTTTATCAAAAGATTAGCAGAGAGAACCGTTCAAAACCAGTTCTATGAATCAACCGCACATGACACCTTGTCATACAGATAGATAACAGGACAAAAGCAGAAACCTTGTATGTTGCCTCGTGTCACTGCACATCCTCCTCTGTCATTCCTGGCCGTGCCTCTGTCATTCCTGCGAAAGCAGGAATCCACTCAAACCAAGCCCCTGTCATCCCTGCGAAAGCAGGAATCCACTCAAACCAATTCTCCATATCAATCCACCCACTCTGGATTGCTCTTTTC
>JAJDYQ010000078.1 GCA_022825085.1 Gammaproteobacteria bacterium | reverse complement strand
CGCGGCCGGCGGCGCGCTGGTGCCGATGCTGACACTGGGCATACCGGGCAGCACGACGGCGGCCGTTTTATTGGGTGGACTGCTGATCAACGGCCTTTTTCCAGGGCCGGATTTATTTACCATACACGGTGCTGTAACCTGGACTTTTATTGATTCTCTGTTGGTGGGCCAGGTACTGATGCTGGTATTTGGATTGTTGATCGCCAGATACAGTGGTTTTGTGGCGCGCATCCCCAACCATACCATGGCTGCTGCGGTGATTGTGCTGGCGATATTCGGCACCTACAGCGTCCAGAACAGTGTTTCGGATGTCTGGGTCATGCTGGTACTCGGTGTTTTGATGTACTATGCGTCCAGGATAGGATTTAGTCCTGCGCCACTGGTTCTTGGTTTGATCCTGGGGCAGATTACCGAAACCAATTTTCTACAGGGCCGGCTGATCGCAGGCGATGAAGTCTGGTCATATTTTCTGGGTGGGACTATCAGCCAGATAGTGATCGTGCTTTGTGTTATTTCTGTTGCCTACAGTATCTATAATGAAAGAAAGGCGATTGTTCGCAGGCGTACAGAGGCTGTTAAATGATGAACATTAAAGCCATGCTGACCCGCCGGTTTTATGTGGCATTGCTGATTCTGTTGCTGACCGGATATGTATTCAAGGTAAGTTATTTTCAGGAAAGCAGTGAGGCTTACCTGTTCCCTTCCATCGTTGCCGGCCTCATGTTGATTCTGAGTATGATTTCATTCGTGAGAGAGGCATTTGATCTGTGTGTTGATGATTTTAAGCCGATCCCCTTTGTGAGTCAGATATATGCGATTATCGTAATGATTCTTGGCGTCGCTGTTGCCGAATGGCTTGGCATGTATGTTACAACATGTTTCATATTATTGTTTATATCATACCGATATTCGAATCAGGAGGTTAAAAGTAAACGGATTGCAAACTCCGTGTTGTTTTCTGCGGGGTTTATTGGACTAATCTACGTATTATTTTCAGTAATGCTGAATTTGCAGTTACCGAGAGGCGTGCTGATCTAGGGACCATGGTCTATAGTGGTTCGGACCATACATGGCCGACAGGCCATTTTTATGCCTGTTTGTGTAATTCAGGCTTTATACATTTATCAAAAGGAGGATGTAATGAGTATCATCAGAAACAAGCTTGGTGGTTTTTTGTTGGCCTGTATTTTGGGCATGGGATTGTCACCTGCTGTCATTGCAGAGTATCCGGAGGATGTGATCCGGATGACAGTGGCTTATGGACCGGGCGGTGCGACCGACTTTCAGGCCCGGATCGTAACCATGATGGCGGCCAAGGTTGATAAGGAAGGTAACCCTGCTTATCTGAATGGTCAGCCCATTGTAGTATTAAACCGCCCCGGTGCCGGTGGACAGATTGGCTGGAACAGTTTCGTACAGAAGGCCAGGCCGGATGGTTACGAGCTGGCTGCCTATAATGTTCCACACTTTATCGCGCAGTCCATTGTTTTTCCTGACAAAGTGAAATACAACATCGACAATTTGGAGCCAGTCGCTAATTGGGGTGCAGATCCGGCCGTACTGATCGTTAATAAGGACAGTTCATTTAATTCGGTGCAGGATGTTGTTGAATATGCTAAACAGAATCCGGGCAAACTGACTGTATCAGGTGCCGGCCTGTATGTCGGGCATCATATCGCTGCACTGCAATTTGACAGGGCCGCCGGAGTAGAGACCAAGTATGTCCCGGCAGGCGGCGGTGTTAAGGGCCTTCAGTTTGTCCTGGGTGGTCAGACCATGGCCGGCTGGAATAACCTTTCGGATGCCTTCCGCAGTCAGGATCGCCTGAAGATTCTGGCTGTTGCAGATCTGGAGCGAAATGACTTCCTGCCGGATGTGCCGACGCTGAAGGAATCCGGTCTGGATGTGGATGACAGCAGCGTCAACTTCCGCGGCATTATGGCACCCAAAGGCACCCCGGAAAATGTTTTACAGACGCTGGCGGATAAGGTGCCTGACATGTTCAGGGATGGCAGGGTAGTAAAGAAAATGAAGGCCGGTGGTTCACCCATGCGCATTATGAATCGTGAAGAAGTACAGGCCATGTGGAAGGAACGTCAGTCTTATCTGACTGGGCTGTTGAAAGATCTTAAAAAATAATCTTGTGCCCGGCGTCTGATGCGACGCCGGGTTTTTCAGCATCATAATATATTACACCCGTTATACGGTGACTGGACTTTTACAGGATCCCGATAGTGGCGGAAATCACTGCAAATGAAATCATATCCGGTCTGATAGACAAAGCCCGCCGGGCTCAAATGATCTATGCAGGCTATAACCAGCAGCAGGTTGATGAAGTTGTTACTGCTGTTGGCTGGAAGATCATGGACCCGACCACGAACCGCAGACTTTCCGAGCAGGCGGTATCCGATACCGGTCTTGGGCGTGTCGAGGATAAAATTACCAAAAATTACCGCAAGACTCTGGGACTGCTGCGTGACCTGAGACATGCCCGTACAGTGGGAATTATTGCCGAATATCCTGACCGGGGGCTGATAGAAATTGCCCGCCCTGTTGGCGTGGTCGCTGCCATCACACCATCGACTAATCCAGTGGCCACCCCATTTAATAAAACACTTAACTCTTTGAAAGGTGGTAATGCCGTGATTCTGGCACCTTCTCCAAAAGGTGAGAGCGTTTGCGTGGAAGTTGTCAAGTTGATGCGTGATGCCCTCAGGCAGGTAGGTGCCCCCGAAGATCTGGTGCAAAAGCTACCGGCACCAATCGACAAAAAAATGACCATGATATTGATGCAGCAGTCCGATCTGGTTGTAATTACAGGTTCACAAAATAATGTGCGTGCCGGTGCCCAGAGTGGAACACCGGCGATTGGTGTAGGCACCGGTAATGTTGCCGGCATCATTGATGAGACGGCCGACATTGAACACGCGGCAGCAAATATTACGGCCTCCAAAGTTTTTGATAATGCAACCAGTTGTTCCTCTGAAAACAGCATTATCGTACTGGATGCTTTATATGATCAGATGTTACTGGCCATGCAGTCACATGGTGCCAGACTACTGACAACCGATGAGAAAGAATTACTGCGTCGTGCCATGTGGCCGGAAGGAAAGCTAAATCCTCTGGTCGTCGCCAGAACCGCTAATGAAATTCTGGATGTAGCGGGAATTGCCTATGAAGGTCAGACAACCATGATCATGGTGGAAGAGGATTTTATAGATCCATCGAATCCGTTCTGTGATGAAAAACTCAGCCCGGTGCTGACTGTATTTCGCGCACACGACTTTGATCATGCGATTGAGCGGGTTCGCTCCATATATGCCATTAATGGTGCGGGTCATTCGGTTGGTATGCACAGCCGGGATGATGACCGCATTCTCCGGTTGGGGCTTGAGCTGCCGGTTTGCCGTGTGATCGTTAATCAGGCACACTGCTTTGCGACCGGTGGTTCGTTTGATAACGGGCTGCCGTTTTCCCTGTCCATGGGTTGCGGCACCTGGGGTGGCAATGTTATCTCGGACAATATGAATTACCGCCACTATATCAACACCACACGCATTGTGAAAACGATTGCTGCAGATGAGCCGGAGCTTTCCTCCATCTTTGGTGATTTCTGGAACAAGTACAATATCAAACCCGATCATCAACCATGAATACCGTCCGACACCTTGTTGACTCACAGGCCCGCAGGCGATCTGACGAGATATTTATGATAATTCCTGAGTCCGGCAGGGCCATGACTTACGCGGAGCTACAGCGGCACGTGCAGGATGTTGCGGCCCGACTGGAGGCCATGGGTATAGCGGAAGATGAGAAGGTCGCCTTTTTGTTGCCGAATGGTTACTGGTCAGTCGTGCTGTTTCTGGGAGTCATGTATAGCGGGCGGGTGATCGTGCCATTGAATGCGGTTGCGGGTGAGTCGGCATTATCTTACGTTATCGAACACTCTGACTGTCGCATGATTTTTGTCGATGAGCAGCTTCGTGACAGCTTCTCCGAAGTATTGGCCAATGCCCCGAAAAGTATTGACATTATTCCTGCTGACGTTAATTCCGGACCCGAATGGCCGATTGATGCACTTTCTGAATCCGATGTTCCGGTGGTAAGTGAGCGGCAGGCGGCGCTATTGATTTATACATCAGGCACCACAGGAAGACCGAAGGGTGTCATGCTCAGCCATAAAAATGTTATAGCTGGTGGTCGTAATACCATGATCGCCCATAATCTGCATGAGGCAGATCGAGCACTCTGCGTATTACCACTGTATCACATCAATGGAGAAATGGTCACTGTTATGGGGCCACTGATAAGTGGTAGCAGTCTGGTCATGGCGGGCCGATTCAGTTGTTCGAC
>JAJDYQ010000081.1 GCA_022825085.1 Gammaproteobacteria bacterium | reverse complement strand
TCGGTCACTGGTGATGCTGTGACGGTGGAACCGTCATCCCTGAGCTTTACATCGGCGGACTGGAGTGTGGTACAGCGAGTGCGGGTGACGGGTGTGAATGACGATATCGACAGTGCGGATCGCATGTTGGATATAGGTCATGCGATTACCACGGATGACGGTGGCAGCTATACCGGAAGCCTGAGCGTTGACTCGGTGTCGGTGACCGTGGAAGACGACGATGAGGCGGGCATAGCTGTTGATGAGGATGCTGTTACGGTCGCTGAAAATAACGGCATGGCTACATACGGTGTCCGTCTGCTCTCGCAGCCGGTCGGCAATTCGACTGTCGTGATTGGCGTGACTTCCGACAGGCCCACTGCGGCCACAGCGGCTCCGTTGACCCTGATGTTTACATCGGCGAACTGGAGCACTGCACAGGAAGTGACCGTGACTGGAATAGATGATTTTGTTGACAACGATGGTCTGCGTATAGCGAACATTGGTCACAGTGTCAGCACTGGTGACGGTGCCGGTTATACGAGCAGTCTCAGTGCCGGTGTGCTGGTAACGGTGACGGACGATGAGATGGATGCACGCCTGTTGATCAGCAGTGAACAGATCACTCTGATAGAGGGTAGCAGCGGTACCTATACGGTAACATTGCTGACTCAGCCGACGGCACCTGTGACGGTGACCATCGGTGGTGCCAACAGCGGTCTGATGGTGGATGCCGGCGGTAACGGCAATACCCTGATGTTCACATCGGACAACTGGAATCAGGCGCAGGCAGTGACGGTGATGTCGGTTGACGACAATGCCCCCGCAGCGACCAGGACTGTGACACTGACGCACAGTGCCGAAGGCGATGGTTACAATGGCCTGATGGGCGGGGTGACGGTCAGCATCATCGACAACGACAGAGAACCGGCTGTGATTATCAGCCAGCAGACCGGTGTGACGGTTGCCGAGGGTGAAACAGATGATGGTTATACCGTCAGGCTGGATGCGCCGCCGACTGGGAATGTGGAGATCCAGGTCCGTTCCAGTGATTCTCAGGTGGTCTCGGTAGATCCGGCAATCCTGACCTTTACGCCGGATAACTGGGCTACCGGACGGAGAGTGGAAATAACCGGTGTTGATGACGATATTGACAATGCCGGTAACCAGCGTGAGGCAGTGATCGAACATGCTGTCAGGGTAGATAGCGGTGGTTACACCACGGCACTGGTCATCGATGACATAACGGTTACCGTGACCGATGACGATGAGGCAGGTCTGGAATTCAGTTCGAGCCGGGTGACCGTCGTTGAAAATGGTAGTGCGAGTTATACATTGAGACTGACAAGCCGTCCGACAGCCAGTGTGACTGTGGATATCGAGCCGGACTCCTTCGTTGCTGATCAGGGTGGCAGCGCTATTGGCGTTGAGCCGAATCAGCTGACCTTTACATCAGTCAACTGGGACATCTCGCAGAGAGTGACATTGGCAGCCGGTCCTGACGCTAACAGCCGTGATGAGGAAGAGCTTCCGGTGAGGCATTCAGCCATGGGCGGTGATTACGACTTCCTGACAGGTGTGGTGACTGTTGATGTCGCCGATACCGACAGGGAGCCGGGCGTGAGCATTGATCGGACCGGTCAGTTTGGTATTACGGTGACCGAGGGCGAGGTGAATGATGGCTATACAATCAGGCTCGATGCACCGCCGTCCGGCCCTGTACAGATCAGTGTGACTTCTTCTGATACTGCGGTGGCCACGGTGAATCCTGTCATGCTGACCTTTACCTCAGATAACTGGGCTATCTCGCAGAGAGTAACGGTGACCGGTATTGACGACGATATCGATGGCGATGACCGTACTGTGATGATCAATCATGCTGCCAGTGGTGGCGGTTACGGTGGGGTATCGATTGGTTCTGTAGCAGCCAGGGTGCTGGACAATGACGAAGCGGGTCTGGTGTTTGATCCAGATACATTGTTTGTCCTTGAGAGCAGCTCCGGTATCTACACGGTGCGTCTGGCGACCCGGCCGACAGCCGATGTGATGGTCAGTATCAGTGGTCAGGCCAATACCGATCTGACGCTGAGCAGTGACAGTCTGGTATTCACCATGAATAACTGGGACAGACCTCAGACGGTGACGGTGGCAGCAGGCCCGGATGACGACAGCCGTCATGAGATGCTGAGACTGACACATGCGGCTACCGGTGGCTATGATCAGACAGGTGTGGTGACGGTCAATGTCGCCGACGATGAAAACATGACAGCCGGTGTGAATGTCAGCCCGACCACCAGGCTCACGGTCAGCGAAGGTGGCATGGTCGAATATGCCATGGTGCTGAATGCGCCGCCGATGGCACCGGTGGTCATTACGGTCACTTCTTCTGATGAGGCCACGGCGATGACGAACAGGGATTTTGTGACCTTCACGCCACGGAACTGGGGTCTGCCGCAGGTTGTAACGGTGGCAGGCATCCAGGGCGGACGTGTGACCATCCGTCATGCCATCGCCGAAGAGGGTGCTGATGCCGCTACCGGCTATGACAGCAGTCTGGCTATCCGTTCTGTCAATGTGACGGTGACGAATGATGAGGTTCAGGATTCGGGGATACTGACACCGACAGAACAGCAGATGCAGGAAATTGCAGCCGCGCAGGAATCGTATGTGTCCGGCTTTGGTTTGACATCCATCGATCACATGCTGGGTGGCCTGAATTATCGTTTCTCTTCACCCGCTCGGTTGGGTCTGTCAGGTAATCTGGGCGGTCTGCCCGGCGGTGGCGGTCATGCGCTGAATGCAACGGTCGCCGGCCCCGGTATTGATGGCTTCGGTTATGGTGGAACAGGCCGCAGTGCCGGTGATGCTTTCGGTGCCGGTTCGGTTGACCGCCGGTTCAACCTGTCACGGTCGTTGTCACTGCCCGATATATTGCGCGGCAGCCACTTCATATTCCGTGATGAGGATGGTATCTCGGTCTGGGGTCAGGCGTCTTACTCCAGCTACGAGGACGGTAATGACGATATTCTGACGGATGGCGATGTGACGACCGGCATGCTGGGTGTGGATCGTGACAATGGTCGCACGCTGCTTGGATTGGCGCTGGCTTACAGCGAAGGTGACGGTGACTGGAATGGAACAGGCGGTAATGTCGGTGACTTTTCGAGTACTCTGGCTTCGTTCCTGCCCTATGTCCGGCATGATCTGACTGATCGCCTGCAGTTGTGGGGTGCGGTCAGCTATGGCCGGGGTGAGTTGGAGCAGACTGGCCCGTCGGCAGGCGGAGATGTGATTACCTCAGAGCATGATCTGGATCAGTTGTCGGCATCTGCCGGTCTGCGCGGTACCTTGATGGAGCGTCCGGCTGAAGAAGGTGGCCTGACATTGACGGTAACATCAGATATGTCGCTGGCGCGTATCGAGACAGAAGATTCGGATGTTGGAGTGCAGGGTATGAAACTGGATACACAGCGCTTCCGTATGGGGCTGGAGTGGTCCTGGCAGTTGCCTGAGACAGATGATGGCGGTCGTCTGACACCGTCTCTGGAGCTGGGTCTGCGCTATGACGGCGGAGATACCAGTGATGGTTTCGGTGTCGAGCTGGGCGGTGGTGTCAGTTGGGAACTGCCGTCAAGTGGCTTGACAATCGACCTGCGTGGCAGGCATCTGCTGGAGCATGAGAACTCTGATCGTCGTGAGTGGGGCATATCCGGTTCATTGCGCTACGACTTGCAGCCGGGTTCCGCACAGGGGCCATCGCTCAGCCTGCGCCATGAGTACGGCAATGTTCCGACTTCAAGCGGCCTGGATCAGTTGTTATCCGATTCACTGTCGGATTCGCTGAAGGAAGATACGTCAGAGCCGGGCGAGGTATCAGGTCGCTGGACGCTGAAGGGTGAGTGGGGCTTTGCCCTGGATAACGGTGCCACAGGTGTGCCGTATGCGGGCTTGTCTTCGTCCCAGTCTAATCATGACCTGTCTATGGGTTGGCGTCTGTTGTCGGCACCGAAGCGTGAGTTGAGTTCAGAGCTGGATATCAAGGCAATTCGCCGGCAGAGTGATGCCGGTGAGGCTAATCATAGTATTGGTGCAGAGCTGAAGTTGCGCTGGTAACAGGTTGTTGTTATCGCTGGCCCCGATTCTCCTCCGGCCGGTGTCGGCGATAACTCCATTCGGCCCCGGTCATTGCAGCCTCGCTGCAATGACCGGCTCAGGGCCTTTCTCTCCTCAAAGGTGGAAACCTGCAAAGAAGGTTTGGAAGAAGTTGCTTATCAGGGCAGCAGTGTCTGTTGTCAGATCGGCTGCATGGTTTGCCCTGACAAGGGTTTATTCTGGATTGTCCGGGTTGATGGCTTTGATGCCCTTGTGGTGGATGAATATCCCACAACCATACCGGCGACCATGACCAATGCCGAGTTCCTGCAGGGTCAGTGAATCAGCCGGATTCAGTTCGGCTACCATCAGGCTGCGTGTGTTGATTTCTCCTTCGGGGCTGCGCAGCGTGATGTGTTTTCCGGTCAGTAGTTTGCGGAATTGAATGCCCATGGCTTCGAGTTGATTGGCGGCGGATTGCAGGAAGTCGGTCTCGTCTTGTTCGCCGATAACATGGCGGGCCAACAGGATGTCACTGGTCAACACAGCCCGTTCGCTGGCCTCGCCGATTTTCATGGTGTTTCCTGCGATGTCGAGTTCATGGCCGGTGAGTGTGCGGGCATCTTTTACCCGGTTCACCGGCAGGCGCATGGTCAATCGTGTCCTGTTCGACAGATAAATCATCTCGTCAGGGTTTTCCGGACGCATCCAGCCGTTTTGTGAGCCGGCGACATGTATCAGGTGAAGCCCGGTCAGCGGTTCTTCTGTGAACCAGGGCAGGGCATCAGTGATGGCCCGGTGCAGGTCGTATGTATGATCAACGCTTAAACATCGACATTGCAGTCTGAAGGAAAGATCGGTGACTTTGCTGGATTGGGTCGGTTGTTGCCCTTGTTCATTGTCGTCCCGATTCCAGAATTCGGTTTTATTCATGGCTGCACCGTTGTCTGGTTGTCCGGTATTTCGGCCTGCAGGGCATCACGATCAAACCACCAGTCGTCCTGTACCAGCACGTCAACGATGTTGCGCAGACGTATCAGAAATTTTGCCGGTTCCTTGAGTTCCAGTTTGTCGAGCCAGAGGTCAAATTGTTCCTGGGTTTCTATATTGCTGTGACGCCGTGCGACATTGGCCAGCATTTGATTGGTGAAAAAGATCAGTCTTTCGTGTTGTTTACCTGTGGCACGAATGTCGGTGATGTAGCCGGCGACAGTGGCCGCAATCGCCGCACCGTCGGCATCTTCCGGGGTTTCGTCAATGATGTGTTGCAGCATGCCGACCGTCAGGTCCGCATCAATCGGGAATGTTACGCCAAGCCAGACGCCCATTCCCAGCGCGGCAAGTGAATGTTTATCCTGCCCGGCAAGAAACAGGGCATCACAGGCATCAACTGCGCCTTCATAGTCTTTTTCTGCCATGTATCGGTCAAAGGTATTTCGGGCTGTGTCCCATGCTTCGGGTCTGCGGTCCAGCTCGGTGAGCAGGCGTGCCTTTTCCAGAGTCAGCCGTAGTTGTTCGGCTTTGTCGATGGTGTTGGCATGTAGCTGTTGTTCAATGGTTTCCAGTCTGGCTATGGCCGTTTCGCTTGATGTCATCATGTCCGGTGTGAGCATGGCATCAGGCAGAGGTTCTAATGGCCTATTCATTGTCTTGTCCGGTATGCGCCCGATTGGGTTCGTAAAAGGCCATTTCAAGCTGGTCTTCCCAGTCTTCAGGTGTGTCCCGGAAAGGGGGTTTTATATCGACACGAAAGTGAATTTCACCTTCCAGGGCACGCTGTGTAATGAGTTGTTTCAGCTCTTCAAATCCTTCGAGTTGAATGTTTTGCAGCAGTATTTCACTGAGGTTCAGCATGTGGTGTTTCCATCTGTCGGTCGGCGTCTATGAGCCAGGTTGGCAGGCGGTCATGGTAACGGGCGCGAAACATGACCCGCTTTTTCTTTTCCGAGTCTGAAAATGCACTGCGGTTGTGCAGCACATTATTACTGATCAGCCCTTCGCCAGGATTGAGGCGGATATTCAGGATAGAGTCGGAATCGTTATCCAGCAAGTCTCTCAGAAGGGCAAGGGCGTCTCTGGTCAGTCGGTCTTCTTTCCATTGGATATATGTTTTTCTCCGGGTATATCGCATGTGCAGCATGCCGGTATCAGGTTCTATGCTGAATACCGGGCTTTTTTGTTCCGGTCGTATCAGTCGGCCATTTTCTATGGTGGCGGGTATCGTCAGTGTGTCCGGCTGCATGAGTGCGTCAATATAGTCAGGATTGTGGTCGTATATATGGATGTAGGCCAGTTCGGGGTCCAGTAGCTGATTGGTGCCGCCTGTGGCAGCATCCTGTTGGCAATATAGTATAAAAGCGCGAATGGTTTTATCCGCGGAATTGTAGTAGCCGTCGGTGTGCCAGCCCATGGCTCTGTTGGTGTAGGGAATATATTCACCCCGGCGGCCTCTGTCGATAACCCTGATCTCGGAGATGTCGTTTTCATCGGCATATAAATTATTGTCCGGTTTCTGCAGACCAAGCTGCTGCCCGAGTGCTTTCAGGTGGTCGGCAGTGAATCCGTCGGCAGACCATACGGAAAAGACGGCCATATTGTGCAGGCTTGCCTGGTGGAGAATGTTTTGTTTTTCATCGTCCGTGAGAGTGCCGTGTTTTTGCAGTTTGACCGTCTGTAGCGTAACCGGTAGATTGAGTTTGAATTCCCGCCACGCCAGATATTCCCGCTCTATGCTGTTTTTGCCCGGAAATTTCATGATGTCTGTCTGACTGGTTGCTTGCTGTCGCTGGTTCATGCAGATTAAAACTTTTCGCTGCGATGTGTCATTATGTACCATGTCTGGTGGCGGTGGGTATGTTGTGATTGATTTGCATTAAGCTCTTATCCCATTCGGGATAAGCAGGCCTGTTGGTACACCCCATTAGTGAGGATTAAATTTTTCAATTAATAGTACTAAGCTAACCGACATTCGCATAAATATGCTTTTGCGATATGGAGCGGGTATCCGACAGGGTATTCGTATAACCACCAACACAAGTAATATCAGGAGAAGCAAAATGGCGACAGAACCCCGTAAGACTCCGATGCTGGATCAGCTGGAGGAAGGACCATGGCCAAGTTTTATTTCCGGCATCAAACGCCTGCGTGACAAGCATCCGGACCAGCGTATTAATGAAGTAACCAATGACCTGTTGGGTCAGCTTGAGCATTCTTATAACACTCGCCTGGGCTACTGGAAGGGCGGTACGGTTTCCGTGTTTGGCTACGGTGGCGGTATCATTCCCCGTTTCTCGGAAGTCGGTGACATGTTTCCGAAGTCCAGAGAGTTCCATACCCTGCGTGTGCAGCCGCCTGCCGGTAATCACTATACGACCGATATGCTGCGCCAGTTGGCCGATAGCTGGGAGAAGCATGGCTCCGGTTTGCAGACCTTCCATGGGCAGACCGGTAATATCATGTTTATCGGCACGACAACAAAGGGTACTCAGCATTTTTTTAATGAGATTAATGAATACGGCTTCGATCTGGGAGGCGCTGGCCCCTGTGTTCGCACGGCCATGTCCTGCGTCGGTGCGGCACGTTGTGAGCAGTCCTGCGCCAATGAAATGAAAATTCATCGTCGGCTGGTGAATAATTTTACGGATGATGTTCACCGTCCTGCCCTGCCTTATAAGTTCAAGTTCAAGGTGTCGGGTTGTCCCAACGATTGCCAGAATGCCATTGAGCGTGCGGATATGGCTATCATTGGCACCTGGCGCGATGATATCAAGATCAAACAGGATGAGGTCAAGGCTTTTGTTGAGGATAAGGGCCGCCAGTATGTTATCGACAATGTTGTTACCCGTTGTCCAACCAATGCGATCAGCCTGACTGATGAGAATGAAATCGTTGTCGATAATCGTAACTGTGTGAAGTGTATGCACTGTATTAATGTTATGACGAAGGCGCTTTCGGTTGGTGATGACAGGGGCGTCACTGTCCTGATGGGCGGCAAGCGTACATTGAAGATCGGTGACTTGATGGGTACGGTCATTATTCCTTTCAAGAAGCTGGAGACCGAAGAGGATTATGAATCTCTGGTGGAGCTGGCCGAGGAGACTATTGATTTCTTCGCCGAGAATGCCCTGGAACATGAGCGTACCGGCGAGATGATCGAGCGCATTGGTCTGGTCAATTTTCTGGAGGGTATCGGTGTCGATGTTGACCCGAATATGGTCAGTCATCCACGCCAGTCCAGCTATGTCCGTATGGACGAATGGGATGCCGAAGCAGAAAAGTGGTTCCAGCGTAAAGCCGAGGAAAAGTCTGCCTAGTTTTGGGTTCGCGTTTTTTTATTGTATTCCTGGGCATCGTTAGAGGCGGTGTCTGGCGAAATCTGATTTTTGGAGAGAGATATGCCTGAAAAAGAAAAGCCACGTATGCCGATTGAGTCCGGTTGTCCGGACGGCTGGCAGTATCTGCATCCCGCACTGCGCAAGAATTATGGCATGTGGGATTATCATGATCGTCCGCGCCCCGGCGTTCTGCATCATGTGTCTAAAACAGGGGATGAGGTCTGGACCGTTCGCGTTGGTACGCAGCGTATTCTTGATGTGTTCTCGCTGCGCACCCTGATGGACATTGTTGATGAAAAGGCCGATGGCTATGTTCGTTTTACTATTCGCTCCAATCTGGAGGTGACTGTCACTGATGAAGCCAGAGTGGAGCCGTTGATCCAGGCTATGGAAGATGCCGGATTTGTGGTCGGTGGCACGGGGCCTTCCATAAGTACCCTGTCTCATACCCAGGGCTGGCTGCATTGTGATATTCCCGGTACCGACGCTTCCGGTGTTGTGAAGTCCATGATGGATGAGCTGATTACCGAGTTTAAGCGTGAGGAAATGCCTAACCGGGTGCATATTACGACTTCCTGCTGCCAGATTAATTGTGGTGGTCAGGGTGATATTGCCATCAATGTTCAGCACACGAAGCCACCTAAAATTAACCATGATCTGGTTGCTAATGTCTGTGAGCGTCCTTCGGTTGTCGCCCGTTGTCCGGTCGCTGCAATCCGGCCAGCCATGGTAAACGGGAAGCCTTCGCTGGAGGTTGATGAGAAGAAGTGCATTTGTTGTGGGGCCTGTTTTCCGCCCTGTCCCCCTATGCAGATCAATGATCCAGAGCATACCAAGCTGGCTGTATGGGTCGGTGGTAATCATTCCAATGCCCGTTCCAGACCTACTTTCCAGAAACTGGTCGCGGCTGGCATCCCGAATAATCCACCGCGCTGGCCTGAGGCAACCGCTATTGTTAAGCGCATCCTTGCGGCATACAAGGACGATGCGCGTGACTGGGAGCGTATGAGTGACTGGGTTGAGCGCATCGGTTGGCCGCGCTTTTTTGAGTTGACTGAGTTGCCCTTTACCAAGTTTCATATTGATAACTGGCGTGGCGCACGCCAGAGTCTTAACTCTTCAACGCATATTCGGTTCTAAATCGAGCAAGAACCGGTATGAAATTTACTATTCAGGTAAATGAGGGGCCGTATCAGCATCAGGCCGCTGATTCGGCATATAATTTTGTGAAAGCAGCACTGGAAAAAGGCCATGATATTTTCCGTGTCTTTTTTTATCATGACGGGGTGAATAATGGTACTCGTCTGACAACGCCGCCGCAGGATGATCGTCATGTGGTCGATCGCTGGTCGGAGTTGGCCAGAGAGAATGAAATTGATCTGGTTATTTGTGTTGCCGCAGCCCAGCGTCGTGGTATTGTGGATGCCGGTGAGGCAGAGCGCAATGGTAAAGATGCTACAAACATCGCTGATGGTTTCCGCATCTCCGGCCTTGGTCAGCTGATTGAAGGTGCGGTGCAGAGTGATCGTCTTGTCGTATTCGGTGACTAGGAGACAGGTATGCCCGATGTCAAAAAGCTGATGTATGTCAATCGCCGTGCACCTTATGGAACGATCTATGCCTGGGAGTCTCTGGAGGTTGTGCTGGTTGGTGCCGCTTTCGATCAGGATGTCAGTCTCGCTTTCCTGGATGATGGTGTATATCAGTTGACCAGAGGGCAAAGTACCGAAGGCATTGGCATGAAGAATTTTTCGGCAATCTATTCGGCCCTCGGTGACTATGAAGTGACCAGGATATATGTTGAAAAAGAGTCGCTCGAAGAGCGTGGCCTGACGCTGGATGACTTGCAGCACCTGACCTGGGAAGATGAGGATGAGGACTGGGCGGAGAAAGAATCGATTCGTCTGGTTGATCGTGCAGAACTGGCTGATGTGATGTCTAATCAGGATGTCATGTTTAATTTTTAGTGGATAATGTCGTGTCTATTTTGCATATTGTGAATAAATCTCCTTACGAGAAAAACAGCCTCGACACCGCTGTCGGCTTTGTTAAGAATGGTGATACCGTTTTGCTGATCGAGGATGCGGTTTATGCTGCTGCTAAAGGTGGAAGTGTGGCTGCCAAACTTGATGGTCTGGATGTTTCTGTATTAGGTTCAGACCTTGCTGCCCGCGGAATTGCTGAAGACAGATTGATCGATGGCGTCAGTGTCGTTGATTATTCCGGCTTTGTGGATCTGGTGGAGGCTAAAGACTCGACACAGTCCTGGCTCTAGCTAGTCTGATACGGACAATATGTTCTATTTTTTATTGGAGGATTAATATGTCTATCGAAGTAAATGGTAAATCACTGGAAGTTGATGAAGAGGGTTATCTGGCCAACCTGAGTGACTGGGAACCTGGCGTCGCTGATGTCATGTCGAAGGACGATGACCTGGAGTTGACGAATGATCATTGGGAAATTATTAATTTTTTGCGTGAGTATTACGAGGAGTATCAAATCGCTCCTGCGGTACGTGTGTTGACAAAGGCCGTTGGCAAAAAACTGGGTAAGGATAAAGGTAACAGCAAGTATCTGTATGAGTTGTTCCCTTATGGCCCCGGCAAACAGGCCTGCCGCTATGCCGGTCTGCCGAAGCCGACGGGTTGCGTTTGATTGCCGGCGAGCATTGAGTCGAGTAGCTGGCAATGTCTATTCATTGCCAGCCTTTTTTAAGACTTCTGTTTGCTGTCTGGTGTGAGTAATGCAATGCAAGCAAATGATTGCAAACTGACGATTGATCCAAAGCCAAAGAAGCTGCGTGTATTGACGGTCAGGTTCGGCATGGATGGTTTGAGCCTGACTGTGCTTTGAGGATAATTCTTTGTCGTATTTATTTGCCATCTTGTTTTATGTTTCTCTCGGTATATTTGCAGTCGGTCTTGCGCTGAAAATACGCCAGTACTGGAATACGCCGGCACCTTTGAAAATCCCTACAACACCCGCGCCCACAACTCAGGCAGGTGTTGTATTTCGTATGTTTCGCGAAGTGGTTTTTTTCGAGAGTCTGTTCCGCGCTGCCAAATGGACCTGGATTTTTGGCTGGATGTTTCATCTGGGTCTGGCATTGGCCTTTGTGCGTCACTTGCGCTACGTTGTAAGTTCCGATGCCTTTGTCTGGCCGTTAATTAATAACTGGCTGGTGCAGTTCGCAGGTCAGTATGCCAGCCTGATGATGCTGGTGGGTCTGCTGGGCTTGCTGGGTCGCCGTATTCTTGTAGATCGCGTTCGCTATATATCGGCACCTTCTGATTACCTGATGTTGATACTGATCATTATCATTACTGTAAGCGGCATAATGATGAGCTTTGTGGCGCCAATAGACATTGTAGGTCTGAAGGCTTTTATGACGGGTTTGATGGTGTTGGACTGGCAGGAGTTGCCATCCAGCGTGTTCCTCATCATACATCTGGGTCTGGTGGCAGTGCTGGCGATCATTTTTCCATTCAGCAAGCTGTTACATGCGCCCGGCGTGTTTTTCAGTCCGACCCGTAATCAGGTCGATAATCCGCGTGAAAAGCGCCATATCTCTGATTGGGCAAAGAACTCTGGCCTCGATAGCGCGGACGGTGTTTAGGGTGGATACGGATGGCCAGACCAGATTTTGAAATACCTGAATTAAAGGCAGAGACCGAAGTGCCGGCTGTTCTGGAGGGCACTATGTCCCATAGTGCGCCCTTTGTTGCAAAGCCCGAGCATCAGGAACCTCTGCATTATCCCGCTGAGTTGGTTGAGGACTGGCATGATCGTGCCATTGCAAAGATGGGTGACTTGTTGGGCAGGTATCGCTCGCTTCGGGTTTATCTTGATTCCTGCGTGAAGTGTGGTGCATGTACTGATAAGTGCCATTATTTTCTGGGAACATCGGATCCTAAAAATATGCCGGTTGGTCGCCAGGATTTGCTGCGTAAGGTTTATCGCCGTTATTTTACACTGGCCGGCAGGTACTTCCCCCGTCTGGTCGGGGCCCAGGATCTGACACGTGAAGTGCTTGATGAGTGGTATAGCTATTATCATCAGTGTTCGCAGTGTCGTCGTTGTTCTGTATTTTGTCCCTATGGTATTGATACGGCGGAAATTTCCATGGCTGCCCGTGAGATTTTGAATGATGTTGGCATGGGGCAGAAGTATTGTAATGAAATTATTGCCAAGGTTTTCAGGATTGGTAATAACCTCGGTCTTCCCGAACCCGCACTGGTGGATACGCTGGAGGGCCTTGAGGAAGATGTCCTTGAGGAGGATGGCGTTGAAGTTAAATATCCTCTCGATGAAAAAGGAGCAGAGGTGTTGCTTGTCACACCTTCAGCCGATTTTTTTGCCGAGCCTCATGTCGATGGTCTGATTGGATACGGTAAGGTTTTCCATGAGGCCGGAATTAGCTGGACGTTAAGTTCTCATGCCTCTGAAGCGGCTAATTTCGGCCTGTTTATCGGTTCATATGAGAATATGCGTAATGTTTCAATGCGTATTCGTGAAGCGGCCCTCGACCTGGGGGTCAAAAGAATTGTATTCGGTGAGTGTGGTCACGCATGGCGGGTAGCCTACAGCTTTTTGAATACATTGGCCGGCCCCTTCGATTTTCTGGATCCCGATTATCCGGTTCCTCAGCACATACTTGAAGTGACTCATGATCTTATCAAGCGTGATGCGATTAAGCTCGATCCGTCTGCCAATGATGACATGATTGTGACTTTCCATGATTCTTGTAATATTGCCCGCGCAACCCGCATGGGCAATATGCCGGGTGGGCAGTTTGTTATTCCCCGCGATGTTATCCGGGCCGCTGTGAATAATTTTGTCGATATGGCACCTGAAACTACCCATGATGCAACATTTTGTTGCGGTGGTGGCGGCGGTCTGTTGACCGATGATTTAATGGAGCTTCGCGTTAAGGGTGCTGTTCCAAGGGTGGATGCCCTCAGGCGTGTTATTGAGGATCATGGTGTAACACATATGGCGGCTATCTGTGCGATCTGCAAGTCGCAATTCACCAAGGTGCTTCCTTATTATGGTATGGGTATGGATATGATTGTCAGCGTCCATCAGCTTGTCAGTAATGCAATTGTGCTTGGCACCCGACATTAACCAGGTAGCATGTAAATTAAAACATGTTTTTTTCAATAATGAAGTAATAATCAGGAGACTGAAAATGGCAACTCCATGGAGTAAAACCTACAAGGGTGAAGGTCATACTTTTCGTAAGTTTCGCGAAGGTGATAGTCGCTGGGATAGTATGGAAGATAATATCTTTGATGGCGATCATTCTCATCGCTGCCCGACATATGTACACCGTACACCACCCTGTCAGGGAAGTTGTCCGTCCGGTGAGGATATTCGTGGCTGGCTGCAAATTGTGCGTGGTATGGAGCAGCCGCCGGAAGGAATGTCCTGGCAGGAGTATGCTTTCCGGCGTTCAACTGACGCGAATCCATTCCCTTCCATGATGGGGCGTGTTTGTCCCGCACCCTGTCAGGATGGTTGTAATCGTAATGAGGTCGAAGACTTTGTGGGCATTAATTCGGTGGAGCATTTTATCGGTGATAATGCCATCAGGCAGGGTTATCGATTTGAAGTGGCCGCTCAGGAATCGGGCAGAAAAGTGGCTATTATAGGTGGTGGTCCCGCAGGTATGGCGGCAGCTTATCAGCTTCGTCGTCGTGGTCATGGGGCTGCTATTTTCGATAATAATGAATTTCTTGGCGGCATGATGCGCTATGGTATTCCTGCCTATCGTACTCCGCGTGATGTGCTGGATGCCGAGATACAGCGTATTATTGATATGGGTGTTGAAACCCGTATGAAAACACAGGTCGGAAAAGATGTTTCTGTGCAGGACATTGAAACAGAGTTTGATGCCGTTATCTGGGCACTGGGTTGTCAGACAGGTCGTGGGTTGCCGGTCCCCGGTTGGGAAAGTGCGCCAAATTGTGTGAGCGGTGTTGCCTTTCTGAAGGCATTTAATGAGGGCCGTATGCAGGTCACCGCCGATAAAGTGGTATGTGTGGGTGGTGGTGATACCTCTATTGATGTGGTGTCTGTGGCTCGTCGTCTGGGTCATATTGAGCATACGAATCCGACTGATTGCCCTGAACTGGTTGTTCGTGATGGTTATGTTGCGCATGACTCTGCTGTGGCTGCTGCACGTCAGGGTGCGGATGTGACTTTGACTTCTCTGTTCAGGCAGGACGAGATGACGGCCGCCGAGCATGAGGTGAGTGATGCACTGACCGAAGGTGTGACGATAAAGACCGGTGTAATGCCTGTTGAGGTTATGCTTACCGACGATGGCCGTGCAATGGGGCTGAAGATAGCTGAATGTGTTATGGAGGACGGTCGCCCTGTACCGGTTGAAGGTACGGAGGAAGTTATTGATGCGGATCTGATTGTTTCCGCGATTGGTCAGGGTGGTGATATGGATGGCCTGGAGGAAATGGCCAATGATCGCAATCTGATTGATGCCGACAGAAATTATGCTGTTCCCGGCAAGCCGGGACATTTTGTGTGTGGTGACATCATTCGTCCTCATCTGCTGACTACGGCAATTGGTCAGGCTTCAATCGCTGTTGATAGTGTCGATCTGTATCTTAAGGAACAGGATTTTGTGAATCGTCCGAAAGTTGATGTGCATCACTTTGATTTGTTGGACAAGCTGGTTGAAACGGATCATGCGCCGGTTCAATTTGACAGTGATGCCGCTAATGGTCCTCGCCCCATTGATCAGGGACTGCGTGGCACATCCTCATCTGATTTTGCGATTCATAACTATGAGGATCGTGCCGAGGATGAAATTATCTCTTCGGATATGATCTTTCTGGCTCACTTCGAACATGAGCCCCGCAACAAGCGTGAACAGAAAGTGCCTTCCTCCGATGAGGTGCTCGGACACTTCGATGAGCGACTGATTGGCCTGCCGGAAGAAAATGCCGTTGAAGAGGCTAAACGCTGTATGAGTTGTGGCCTTTGCTTTGAATGTGACAACTGTGTGATCTACTGTCCTCAGGATGCCGTGTTCCGAGTCAAGAAGGATCAATATACTACGGGTCGTTATGTCGATACCGACTATATGAAATGTATTGGCTGTCATATCTGTTCCGATGTATGTCCGACCGGCTATATTGATATGGGCATGGGCCAGTAGCTGGCAGAGCTGATGAAAGCGGTTCTGATTCAATTGCTGTTGGTAGGGTTGATGCTTATGATGGGGGGTGCTGTGGCCAGTGATCGTGTCAGTCTGCCGAAGTATCCGCAGCCTGTTGGTGATCAATGTGTGGAGCCGACGGACATTATGCGCCGCGAGCATATGAATTTCATCACACATCAGCGCGATGAGACCGTTTATAAAGGGATACGTGGTATTGCTGCCAGACATTCGTTGAAGGATTGTATCGACTGCCATGTGGGCTATGACGCTCAAGGCAGAGCCGTGCCGATAAACTCAGAAGGCCAGTTTTGTGAAAGCTGTCATAACTATACGGCTGTAAGTATTGATTGCTTCGGCTGTCATCGCACGACTCCCGATGAGGTCAGCAAGGTGCGTCAGTTTACCGGCAAACCCTGACTGGAGCGAACTGAATGGAGGAAAGTAAAAAAGTGACCGGCCAATCCAGACGTTCATTCGTTAAACAGACTGCCGCCGGCGTTTCTGTGGCAACTATGGCACCCGGCGTGGTTTTGTATAGTCTTGCCCGCGCCACTCGCCATCCCGATGAGGCGGTAACCGATGAGGTTCGATGGGGAATGCTGATTGATGCGAACAGATGTGTCGATGGCTGTACTGATTGTGTTACGGCATGTCATGAAGAGAATGGTGTTCATCAATTGGGTCGCCCTGCGACGGATGCCCAGTGGATACGCAAGGTACATTTAAGAGATAGGCAAACGGGCAGGGAATACGGCATACCTGTCATGTGCCAGCACTGTGAGCATCCCCCCTGTGTTGATGTTTGTCCTACCGGTGCCTCCTTCAAACGTGCCGATGGGATTGTTCTGGTCGATAAGCATATCTGTATTGGTTGTCGTTACTGTATGATGGCCTGCCCCTATAAGGCGCGCTCCTTTATTCATGAAGACGTTACTGATCAGGTGGCGCATGCACCGCGTGGCAAGGGCACTGTTGAATCCTGTACTTTTTGCGTTCATAAGCTGGATGCAGGAGAGGGCACAACCGCCTGTGTGCAGGCATGCCAGCATGATGCCCTGATTTTTGGTGATCTGAACGATTCTGACAGCCGGCTTTCCAGAGAGCTTGCCAAATATCCAAGCCGTCAACTTCGTGCTGATTTGCATCTCAATCAGGGTGTGCGCTATCGCAATATCTAGTCCGGTGGTATTCAGAGACAGGACACAGGCATTTATGAGACCAGTTACTTTTACACAGATTGAGGGCAAAAGCTCCAGATACTGGATATTACTGGGCACCCTCAGTGCCATGATTGCAGCGGGCTTTGCTGCTGCAATGTACATGGAACACCATGGGCATTATGTAACTGGTATGACGAACCAGATTGTCTGGGGCATGCCTCACATCTTTGCGGTATATCTAATCATTGCTGCCTCCGGTGCGCTTAATGTTGCGTCGATTGCATCGGTATTCGGCAGGAGTGCCTACAAGCCATTGGCACCGCTCTCCGCATTGCTGGCCATCGCACTCTTGACAGGTGGCCTCATTGTTCTGGTGCTTGATCTGGGGAGGCCGGATCGACTGATTATTGCGATGACCTATCTGAATCTGAAGTCCATTTTTGCCTGGAACCAGTTGCTTTATAGCGGATTTATTTTAATCGTTGCCATATACATCTGGTTTATGATGGAAAAAAGAATGCAGAGATATTCCAGGGCAGTGAGTATCGCTGCATTTATCTGGCGCCTGATCCTTACGACTGGTACCGGTTCTATCTTTGGATTTCTGGTTGCACGCCAGGGCTATGATGCCGCAATCATGGCACCTATGTTTATTATCATGTCTTTTGCTGCTGGTCTGGCCATTTACATTCTTGTATTGATGGCAGCGTATAGCTGGACTGATCGTGAGCTTGGGGATAGTGTTTTGCGTCGTCTGAAGAATCTGCTGGGCATATTTGTCAGTGCTGTTTTGTATTTTGTATTGATTTATCACCTGACAAATCTTTATGTGGCTGAACATCATGGTATTGAGGCATTTATCCTGTTGGGTAAAAATGGTGGCGGGCAGTATGCAATGGTATTCTGGTGGCTACAGATTATAATGGGTTCGATTATCCCGTTGATTATTCTGTTTAGTTCATTAAGCAGGCAGCGTTTGATGATTGGTATTGCTTCCGCACTGGTTATACTGGGTGGTCTGGCACAGATGTATGTCATCATTATTGGTGGTCAGGCTTATCCACTCGATATTTTCCCCGGCATGGAAGTTATCAGCAGTGGTTTTATGGATGGAGTGCCGGAAGCCTATTCGGTCTCGCTACCGGAATTTCTGCTGGGCGCAGGCATGGGATTCGGTGTGGCGTTGATTATAGTTGTTATTGGCATCTCGATTTTACGTTTTCTGCCACAAAGTCTGGCGGACGAAGTGGTTGATTTCGATGATGCTGCCGGGGCTTCAGCCTGAGATCATTCCGCTGCGATTAGCGACTGATAGAACGGATTTTCCGTGCGGAATATACTGATGTCCCGCGTTTTTATTTCTGCTGCCCATAAATCTTCAGGTAAAACGACAGTCAGCATAGGCTTGTGTGCTGCGTTAACCGCATCCGGTTATGAGGTGCAGACTTTTAAGAAAGGTCCCGATTATATTGACCCGCTATGGCTGGCGCAGGCCAGTGGTCGGCCCTGCTTTAACCTTGATTTCAATACACAGACGCATGATGAAATCGATGCTTTATGGGAAACATACCGGCAATCCGGTCTTCGATTTATTGAGGGTAATAAAGGATTATTTGACGGCGTTGATCCAGACGGCAGCGACTGCAATGCGGCATTGGCGAAATATTTGAATGTCCCTGTAATACTTGTCATAGATACCGAAGGAGTGACACGCGGTGTTGCTCCACTGATTATGGGGTATCAGAAATTTGATCCTGATGTTGATATTATTGGAGTGATACTGAATAAAGTAGCGGGTAACCGCCATGAAAATAAGTTGCGTCAGGCTGTAGAGCGATACTGTAACCTGCCGGTGCTGGGGGCTATTCATCGTCATGCTGATCTTGTGATTGATGAGCGTCATCTCGGACTGGTGCCTGCCAATGAATATGATTCCACACATGAAAAATTAAATATCATAAAAAAACATGTCAGCAATCAAGTCGATATCGATACCCTGATTGAATTACTTCAACCGAAAAAATCTACCGTCAAAAAGCAGCATAAAAAAGATCCATTGATGGATGTCAGAGTAGGCATTGTCCGAAACTCCGCCTTTGGCTTCTATTATCAGGATGATCTCGATGCATTTACCAGCCAGAGAGCCGAGCTTGTCGTCATTGATCCGATTCAGGATGCACAATTACCGGAAATTGACGGGCTTGTTATTGGCGGGGGATTTCCTGAATCTTATATGCGGGAGCTGTCCGGTAACAAACCGATGCGTGATGCGATTAAGGCAGCAGTGCATAATGACTTGCCGGTATATGCCGAATGTGGCGGACTCATGTATCTGTGTCGTGGTATCGAATGGGGAGGTGAATTTTATGAGATGTCCGGTGCCATTGCTGCTGATGTGCGTATGTATCAACGTCCGCAGGGGCGCGGATACACCCGATTGAGATCAACAGGTAAGGCACCATGGCAGCCAAATATGAGAGATACTGATATATGTGCGCATGAATTCCATCATTCCGGCCTTGAGAATGTAGATGATGGGCTGGACTATGCGTATGAGGTTCGGCGTGGTCATGGCATTGATGGTAGCCGAGACGGCCTTGTTTTCCGTAATACAGTGGCGGGATATGCCCATCTTCGCTCAACACAAGCCAGTCCGTGGGTCGAGCAGTTTGTAAAATTTGTAAAGCAGCATAAGAGGGAATCGGCATGATAATTAATATTACGGAAGATGCGATCAGGCAGATAGAAATTGCTGCTGAGCAATCCGGTGCAACAGGTTTGCCATTAAGAATCGCAACAGTACGCACGCCGGAAGGTGGTCTGGATTATCGTATGGGGTTTGATGATAATGGTATTAAGAGTGGTGACAGTCAGGATTCTGCAGGAAGTGTAATCGTGGTTGTTGCTGCTGATGAGCAACCTCTGCTGGAGGGTACAGTGCTGGATTATGTTGAAATTGAACAGGGTCAGTTTCATTTCATTTTTGATAATCCCAATGATCCGGGGCACTCCAGGAAGAGCCGTAAAAAATAACAGGATATTGCTGGTGTGACAGGCTGGATACAAGTTCGGCAGCATCATAAAATCAGGATCATACATGCGCCCATCGCAAATACATAAGATACTAAATCGGGAATTTGAAAGCGCAGAGCACGGACACCATACCCCTGTTATGCTATGGGGGCCACCCGGTGTTGGAAAATCTCAGCTCGTTAGTCAGATTGCAGCAGAGTATGGTGTGCATGTTATTGATATAAGGCTGTCCCAGATGGAGCCTTCTGATTTACGTGGCATTCCTTTTCGTATCGGAGACATGGTTGAGTGGGCCATTCCTTCCCTGTTGCCGGATGTTGGACGACATGGCGAGAAAGGCATACTATTCCTTGATGAAATCACTTCTGCGCCACCAACAGTTTCTGCCGCTGCCTATCAATTAATCCTGGATCGACGTCTTGGTGAATACAAAGTGCCTGAAGGTTGGGTAATCTTTGCGGCAGGCAATCGCCATGGAGATCGGGGTGTCACTTATACAATGCCGGCACCTCTTGCCAATCGATTTTCCCATTATGAGTTTGACGTGCATCTGGATGACTGGGTGGTCTGGGCCTGGCAGAATCAGATTGACGAGCGGGTCATTGCCTTTTTGCGTTTCCGTCCAGAGCTGATATTTAACTTCGACTCGGCGCATAACCCGGTCGCTTTTCCATCTCCTCGCTCATGGGAATTTGCGCACCGTGCGTTACAGAAATTTCATGGTAATGAGAATCTGCTTGCTGGTGCTCTGCAATCCTGTGTCGGACCGGCAGCCGGTATTGAATTGAAAGCCTTCGTTGATAACCTGGAAAAACTGCCTGATATTGATGCCATCCTGGCCGGAGAAAGTATCGCCATACCGGAAGAAATTGATCTGCAATATGCGGTTGCATCTTCTCTGGTTGGTCGTGCGATTCGCGTTAAAGATCAAGACAATGCCGATAAAATTTTCGGCCATATACTGAACTATGCCGGCAGGTTTCCACAAAAAGAAATGGGTGTAATGCTGATTGCTGATATGCATCGGGTTATTGGCGAGACGGTTTTCAGCGTACCTGAGTTTGCTCAATGGGCGGAGCGCGTTTCGGATATAATATTATATTCCTAGCCCATATCCATGTCTGACCCCGTCACAACAAAGCTCGGTGCAGCTCGGACCAAACTGATTTTGGAGCGTCCTTTTCTTGGAGCATTGGCTTTGAGATTGCCTATGGTTGATGCGACTGAATGGTGCAGGACAACGGCCACCGATGCCCGATCATTCTTTTACAATCATGAATATATTGGTTCATTATCGCTGGAGCAGACACAATTCATGTTGGCACATGATGCTCTGCATTGCGCACTGTTGCATTTTGTGCGGCGTCGGCATCGCGAAAAGCACCGCTGGGATATCGCGTGTGATTTTGCGGTCAACCCACTGTTAATCAATGATGGGCTGAAACCTCCGCCGGATGTGTTATACCTGAAAGAATATGAAGGCATGACTGCCGAGGAAATTTATCCGCTGGTTGATGACTGGTTGGATCGGGAGCCGACGGACCAGCATCTTTATGATAAAGAATCCGGCTCGAATGATAGTGCCGGGTTTGATGATTATGGTGCCGATGAAAAAGATATTGGTGATGAGCAGCATAGCGGCCGGAGCACTGAAAAAAATAAAAAATCTTTATCGGGCACGCAGAATAGAAGAAATGGTCGTGATGCGGATCGTGCGGCAGACCAGAATATGGAGAAGGGCAGTGCCCCGCCGCCACCCTTAAAAGAAACGGAAAGAGAGCAGCTTGCAGTACAGTGGCAGCAGCGTATGGCCGGGGCGGCACAAACCGCCATGCAGGCCGGCAAACTGGGTGGCGGTATGGCCCGTATGGTGGATCATTTATTGCAGCCACAGTTGCCATGGAGAATGCTACTGGCTCGCTATATGACGGCGGTTGCCAGAAATGATTACAGCTTTAGCCGTCCTTCCTCGCGCCGTGAACAGAGTGGAGCAATTTATCCGGCCCTGAGAAACCCGCAGATTAATCTCGTGGTGATCGTCGATATCAGTGGTTCCATTGTTGACGATGAAATGAATGATTTTTTCAGCGAGATTAATGCCATCAAGGGGCAGATTTGTGCGCGTGTAACCCTGCATGCCTGCGATGCCCGGATGGTCGATAATGGTCCCTGGGTATATGAGGTATGGGAAGATATCACCATGCCCGAAGATATCAAGGGTGGTGGTGGAACAGATTTCCGTGTGGCGATTGAGTGGGTTGAACAGCGCGATCAGCAGCCTGACCTGCTGGTTTATTTTACCGATGCCCAGGGACATTTTCCGGATATGGCTCCAGCCTGTCCGGTGCTTTGGCTGGTCAAGGGCATGGCCCCCGTTCCATGGGGGCAGAGAATACAGCTGAATTAACATGGAGCTGACAAATGAAGATCTGTTACGACTGAATGTTCTGATGGCGCGGCATCCATGCGCGATACGCATTGATGAAAATCGTATGCAGGTTTTCGGTTTGACAGAAAATGGTGAAGCGCGTGTTGATTTGAATCCGGCGGGCAGACATGAGCAGTATGTGCGCAAGGTGCGTGAGTTTCTTTCCGGTCATGTCTTTGGTTCTCCCGGCGGCTATCCGGTATTTATCAATCGCTGGACACGTATGGGGCAGGTCAGGAGTGAGAATCTGCAACAGCTATTAATGCTTGGAGAGCCGGAGGCTGTCGCGGCGGTAGCACATGCTGAAGGGCTGACTCCCGAGGTGGCACATTATGCCTGGTGGTGTATGCCTGAATCTGAAAATGCACGGTGTATGCTGGAAAAAGAAGCGATAGTCAATAGTGAGCTGGGCCCCATACTGGCTGATCATCTGTTTGAGCATCTGGCATTTGAGACCGAACCCAAACCCATGATTGAATCTGTACGCCTGATATTGCAGCAGGGATTGATTGATGAGGACAGAAAGCAAAAGCTTTGGCGTGCCAGCCAACGAAAGAATGTTTATCTGATTGGTTTTATGCGGTCATCGGCCAAAGTCATGCTCCATGATGGGTGTGCGCATGAGATATATGTCGCTGCCGACCAAATGCTCAAGCAACTAAAGCAAAACCGGTTTGCGGCAAAGCTTCTCTGGGCACTAAGCGAGGAGGGGCAGGGCTTTTTAATCGCCGCCTATACGGTATTCAAAAAGCCGGCGGATCAGGATGTTGTTGTATATTTGCTGGATACCATGCAGGAAAAAATGTCTGACATGTTGCCGATTGCACAGAATAGGCCATTCAACAAAATAGAAGAAATCAGTGAACTGACCACGCAATTACTGGATACAGGCAGTGACAACTTTGCCCATGCCGATCAGGGATGGAAGATTCTGGTGAATGAGGCGAGTGAAAATCATGCTCTTATAGCCCTGTTGGAATCATTATTGTGGATTTCACAAGTATCGGAGTCATTGATCACCCGTATTTTCTCACAGACTACGGCCGAAGGAACCTTGATGCGGAAAAAACTGAAACCTGTGACAGACCATATTTTCTATCGATTTGAGCATTTACTGGGCCAGCGCCAAGGCCATTGATTCATGGAATACCGGGTGACATTAAAATCAGGCGGGCGCAGTTTTCCGGTCCATGAAAAAGAGAGTATTCTCATGGCCGGATTGCGTGCCGGTATCAACCTGAAATATCAATGTGACAATGGTTCCTGTGGGGAATGCCTGTCTCGCCTGATTAAGGGGGCAGTGAAAACACTGAAACCATCCAGCTATGGTCTTGGTGAGGCCCAGCGAAGTCAGGGATATTTTCTGCCCTGCATCTGTACTGCCCGCCGCGATATTGTAGTGGAGGCTGCCGAGCATCGTGATGCTGCTGAAATGCCCCGCCAGAAAATTACGGCCAGAATCAGAAAAATACAGCCTGTTCAGGAAGATATTCTGGTAATGCAGCTTAGAACCCCGCGTACCCGAACGTTACAGTTTCTGGCCGGACAAACGGTGACACTTGAGTTGAGTGAAGGTATCCGTCAGACGCTGGCAGTCGCCAGTTGCCCCTGTAATGGTATGCTGCTTGAATTTCATGTGCGGCGCTCAGACAGCAGGTTCAGTGACTATCTGTTCGGTCATTTGCCCGGTAATGAGGAAGTGCAGATAAAAGGGCCTGGCGGACAGTTTATTCTCGATGAAGAATCAACCCGGACACTGGTGTTTATCGCCTGCGATACCGGATTTGCAGGCGTGAAAAGCCTGATAGAACATGCGCTGGCACTGGAGATGCCACAGGATATTCACTTATATCGGGTGGCATGTGGTTCAGGAGAAAACTATATGCAGAATGTCTGTCGTGCCTGGCATGATGCGATAGATAATCTGCATTACCATGCCTTTCCGCATCATATTGACATGGATTCTTCCGATGAAAAAAAAGCCGAACTCGGCAGAATGTTGATGATGGAGCTGGAGAAAGAGGGTAACGACCTGATAGCCGGTTCCGACGTATATCTTTCCGGCAGAAAGGAAATAGTATCCGCTTTCGGTAACATGCTGCTCGATAAAGGACTGCTCAGAGAACATCTTTTTGTGCAGGAAATTTAATCTACCTGCAGCCGTTTCCGGGGCAATGTCCAGGTCAGACCGCGGCCAACTGATAGCCGATGTGTCGGACAGGACTCTTGTTTGATTACCGGCCTTGGTGCCTTGCGGCCAGACAGACCCAGCCGCCCCCATAAAGGGCCGGGGTTACACCCTGATTCAGTACACTACCCATCGTAACAAAAAGAGCAGCCTGTGGTGGGCCCATACAATGACTGTACATTTCAAGGCTGGTGCGCATAATAGCCGCACCGAATAATCTGGTGGATCCTTATGTCATCTCTAAAATTTATACTGATCATTGCATTACTTGCTGTTTCGAGTGCCCTGCCTGCACAGAGTCTGTTGGATGTTTATCAAGCGGCCAAATTGTCTGATCCCACATGGCTGGGACAGATAGCCAGAAATACCGCGGCCCGGGAGGCTACCGTGCAAAGCCGCTCCAATTTTCTGCCGAATATCCGTTTATCGGCGGACACAACCAGCAATTTTAATGATTCCCAATCGTTTCAATCGAGCTTCCTTGACCGGCGCGAAAAATACAATTCAAACGGCTGGACATTGAGTATCACCCAGCCGATCTTCCGCATGTCCAATTATGCGCAACATCGTTTGGCGAAGGCAAGCGTGCAACGGGCAGATGCGGAGCTGGCAGCCTCTGCACAGGATCTCATGCTGCGCGTCGCTCGTACATATTTTGATATCCTGACCGCCGAGTCTGAACTGACGGCGGCGGAAGCTGAAAAAACCGCTATTGAACGCCAGTTGGATCAGGTCCGGAAACGTTTTGAAGTCGGCCTGGTTGCGATTACGGATGTACATGAAGCCCAGGCCAGCTTTGATCTCGCTATTGCCAATGAGCTGGTTGCACAAAACGAACTGTTACTGGCGAAAGAAGCGCTCAGCGAAATTACCGGCGATATCTACGGGTCGCTTGATGGATTAAAAGAAGAGATCAGGCTGGCTGCGCCGGAGC
>JAJDYQ010000051.1 GCA_022825085.1 Gammaproteobacteria bacterium | reverse complement strand
CGGTTCAACCCGCTTTTGCCTTTGCCGGCTTTGGTCATGCCTTTTGTGTTCAGGTCTTCCATGTAAACAGTGGTGTACTTGTCGGCTATCGCCTTGCTCGTGTGATGACACCCGTTATATCGTCTTTTCGCTATCTTCTGGCAGGTTTTACCCAGCAGCAGCTTGGCTTTCGCTCTGCGGTTAGAACCTTTCACCCGTCTGGCTACCATGCGCTGATAACGCTTTTTACGGCATTCCAGCATTCGGCCTCGCTCATCATCCGGCAAACGATACACCACACGATCTGAGCAGGTGATCTGACCCACATTCCTGTCAATGCCTACCTCGCGAATAGGCCGAGGCTCACTTTTCAGCACCACCTGATACATCACATAGGCATACCAGCTACCCAGCTCCTGTTTGACAACAACCTGAACCGGCTTGCCATCGGGATAAGGATTCAGTCCCGATAACCCGACATGGCCAATTTTCTGAGTGTGCAGGCTTTTGTTGTTGAGTTTGAAAGTGCCCGCAGGACAGGTGAAAGACAGATTGTGGCTGTAACGACCATGGAAGCGAGGCAATCTCCCACCGGTTCCCTTGAAAAACTGCTGATAAGCCACCTCTATCGGTTTCAGGGTCTGTCTGACTATCGCAGCCGAATAAGCCTGCAACCAATCTTTTTGACCATGGCGCAGTACCGTCAGCAGCGCGTTATTGCTGTACCAACTGAAATCACACTCACCATAAAACTCATAATCATCGCGTAGCTTGGCCACAAAGTGATTCCAAACATGCCGGCAGGCACCACTCAGAGCGAGTAGGCTTTCAGCCTTGCCCTGTGTATTCGGATGCAACCGGTGACGAATTGTGCGATAGTGCTTCATGGTTGCAATATGCTGCAAAAAATGGCCTTGTCAACTAATCGGGATAATTCCCAGCTTTATCATGCTTCCAGATTATTCAATGACCCTGATGACAGCCGGGTGATGGACCTGCATTCCCAGCTTGCGTTTATTCCTGTCACCATACGTATATATCCAGCCGCTTGTTTCGATCCGTTTATGCAGAAGTTCTTTTGGCTGCCATGAAGTAAAATATTTGAGATCTTTATGCTCAATCCTGACCGACAGATTAAGAGACAGGCTTAGCCAGATATGTTGCCTGCCCTGCCCTGTGCGGGCGACCGTGCCGGTAATCAATCGAAAGCCCGCATCTTCAGGTTGGAGCAGAGCAGCATCCAGTATATCGGGCTTTTCCCACACTCCCCGTTTGTTAGCACGCGCCTGCTGCTGTGCCTGGGCATAGCATCCCAGAAATTTGGTATTAGGCGTGATGGCGATATGCCAGCCCAGCCCCTCCTGAAGCAGAAGTGCACTGATATTAGTGCCATCAGGCAAAAAAAGATGCGCCAGTGCTCTGCCGAACCGATCTCGCGTCTGACCATCTTCAAGGATACCGATTTTATGGTTTGCACCGTTGACGAGCTGTTGAAGCCGGTTTCGGGCTTGCGCTGCATAGGGTTGATCGGGTTCACCATTCCGACCTGGCTCGGGTGCATTGATACCAATGAGGCGGATCTTTTTGCCACCTTCCAGTCGCAGGGTATCGCCATCATGGACCCTCTCAACTGTATGAAAGTCAAGGGTGTTGCCGGTTATCTGTGGCCGGACCCGGCAATCAGAATGTGCGTTGTTTAAGCCGGCGCAAATAAAGAGGGCACCAAAAACCAGCGTTCTTTGGCCGGCTCTGAGCGGCATGCGGTACTATTTCATGCCGTACTTTTTACGGAAGCGATCCACACGCCCTGCGGTATCCAGTATTTTCTGTTTACCGGTGTAGAACGGGTGGCATTTTGAGCAGACCTCCACATTCAGGTCATTATCCAATGTGGAGCGGACCTGAAAGCTGTTGCCACAGCTGCAGGTAACATTAATTTCAGCATATGCTGGGTGGATATCCAGTTTCATGGCAAATATACCTTCAAAGCAGTCTCGACGCAGAAATTCCTCATTATAGCGATGTTTATGTCTCAAGACAAGGCATTGTCCAGCCATACTATTTCTTGCGGTCAGCTTGTAAAAGACGGTGCAGCCGCCCGGGTTTGTGAGTTGCTTCCTGAGATAAGGCTTGCGGTTACTTTCCTGTGCCGTATGGGTTTGCCGTCGCATACACATACGGGGGGCGATAAATATACGATATACTACTGCTCATTTACAACAAACCCCGAGTTGTCTTTTTCCATGACCTGTGCCCTTGAAATCACCAATTTGCACAAAATCTACAGAAACGGTTTTGTTGCCCTGCGCGGCATTGATCTGCATGTTGAACAGGGTGATTTTTTTGCTCTGCTCGGCCCGAACGGAGCCGGCAAGTCAACGGCTATCGGGATTATTACCTCGCTGATCAACAAAACCGATGGTCGGGTGTCGATCTATGGTCATGATATTGATACCCACTTTGCTGAAGCCAAATCCTGTATCGGAGTGCTGCCTCAGGAATTTAATTTTAACATCTGGGAACCCATTGAAGAAATTCTCGTCAATCAGGCCGGGTACTACGGGATAGAGCGTTCTGATGCCTACTCCCGCGCTGAACATTGGCTCAGGCAGTTGGGTTTATGGGACAAGCGCCATGAGATCGCCCGCAACCTTTCCGGTGGCATGAAGCGTCGCATGATGATTGCCCGTGCATTGATGCACGATCCCCGACTTCTGATACTCGATGAACCGACTGCTGGAGTCGATATAGAAAATCGCCGTACCATGTGGGACTTCCTGACCCGGCTCAACCAGCAGGGGATGACGATCATTCTCACCACTCACTATCTGGAAGAGGCAGAAAACCTATGCCGCAATATTGCCATTATCGACGAAGGGCGGGTTATCGAACATACCAGCACCAGGGCACTGATTAACCGTTTGGGCAATGAAACCTTTGTTCTTGATCTGGAAAGCAGGGTGGCCGAGCTTCCTCATCTGGATTGTCATGCCGTGCGTGCAATTGATGGTTTCACTCTGGAGGTGGATATTGATCAGGGTGCGGGTATCAGCAGCCTGTTTGATGCCCTTAATCATACAGGCATCAAGGTGCTCAGTATGCGCAATAAGACTAACCGGCTGGAGCAATTGTTCATGCAGATGGTTGATGACAGGAGGCATCCATGAGCGCATCGAAGCAGTGGATAGCGTTCAAAACCATTTTTATCAAGGAATTTCTGCGCTTCATTCGTATCTGGAAGCAGACCATTTTACCTCCTATGGTCACCACCAGTTTGTACTTTATAATTTTCGGCAATCTGATCGGCGGACGTATTGGAGAGATGGAAGGCTACCGATATGTCGATTTCATCGCACCGGGGCTGATACTGATGACCGTCATTACACAAAGCTATGCAAATACGGTAGCGTCTTTTTTTGGAGCCAAATTCCAGCGCCACATTGAGGAGTTAATGGTCAGCCCGACACCCGACTACATCATTATTTTCGGCTATACCAGCGGCGGCATAGCCCGTGGTATTATTGTCGGATTCGCGGTAACGATTGTGTCGATGTTTTTTGCCGATCTCGGTATCCATAATTTTGCCATTCTTATGAGTATCGTTGTATTGACTGCCACATTGTTTTCGCTGGCAGGTATTATCAATGGCGTCTATGCCAAAACCTTTGATGATATTTCGATTATTCCGACCTTTATTCTGGCACCATTGACCTATCTTGGTGGTATTTTTTATTCCATCTCGTTGCTTCCCGAATTCTGGCAGGATATGTCACTTGCCAACCCGATACTTTACATGATCAATGCTTTCCGCTATGGCTTTATCGGCATCACGGACATTGACCTGTGGTTCTCCTACGGTATCATTTTGATCTTTATTGCGTTGCTGTATGCCTACACCATGTATCTGGTGAAAGCCGGTCATGGTATTCGCTCCTGATGCGGTATGTCAGGGTCAGCACTATTTCCGATCTACATGGGCCGAAGCCGTATCATTTTTTCTTGAAGCTGCCGGATTGAAGCTGTAAAGTTCGCGCCCCATGAGCACCTTGTTAAAAGCGACACAGTTAAGCCGTTTTTACGGCGATTTTCAGGCTGTGAAAAATGTCTCGGTTACCCTCAGTCAGGGTGACATAATGGGGCTGCTTGGCCCCAATGGCGCTGGCAAAACCACGACGATGGATATGCTGGCTGGTAATCTTGCACCGTCTTCGGGAAATATAGAAATCAAGGGTGTCGATCTGCTTGACGAACCGAAGCGTGCCAAGCAATCCATCGGCTATCTGCCGGAACAGCCGCCGGTGTATCGTGACCTTACCGTGGATGAGTATCTGCGATATTGCGCACGCCTGCACGGTATCCGGCGCCAACAGATAGCCGGATCAGTTGACCGTGCCCGTGAACGTACCGGACTGGTCGATACCGGCAGGCGCCTCATCGGCAACTTATCAAAGGGTTATCAGCAACGTGTCGGCATTGCTCAAGCGATTATCCATGAGCCGGATGTGATTATTCTTGATGAACCCACGGTTGGTCTCGACCCAATCCAGATACATGAAATTCGGGAGCTGATCCGGGAACTGGGTACACGTCACGGGGTGATTCTTTCCACGCATATCCTGCCGGAGGTACAGACCATCTGTAACCGCGTCCATATTCTGTATGAAGGTCGCATTGCCTACGATGATGCCAGTACCGCTCAACAGACTCACCCGGAAATTCTGGCTCGTTTCAATCGACCGGCCGATCTGGACAGCCTTGGCGGGCTCGGCGGGATTATAGAAATTCAAAGTCTGGAAAACAACGGCTATCGCATTATCCACAGCAATAACCCGAATCCTTCTGATGAGATTGCCCGGCTGGCAGTGGAAGGCAAGTGGGGACTGCTGGAGCTGACACCGGCATCTCCGGGGTTGGAGCAGGTATTCCTGAATCTGGCGCGGGGTGAGCAATCCAGTGAGGCCAACACCGACCACGAAGCAGAGAAAAATGGAGCTGCCGCATGATACACGCTATTGCCGCCCATGAATTACGCCGCATGATGCTGTCGCCGCTGGCCTGGGTTATTTTGGCACTTATACAGTTTCTGGCGGCATTACAGTTTCTCAACAGTGTGGAGGAATTCATGCTCAATCAGCCTCGGCTATTGAACTATGAAAACCCACCGGGTGTCAGCGACTGGGTTGTAGCACCGGTGTTTGCGGATGTTGCCTTTATGCTGCTCATGGTTATTCCCATAATCACCATGCGCAGCCTGAGTGCCGAGCACCGCGATAAAACCATGAGTCTGTTACTGTCCTCACCGGTTTCCATGACTGAAATTGTACTGGGGAAATATGTCGGTACGCTTTACTTTCTACTGATCATGGTTGGCATGATCTGCATCATGCCTCTCTCGCTTATGTTTGGCACCTCGCTTGATACCGGTAAATTGCTTGCCGGCGCATCAGGATTGTTTCTGATGCTGGCGGCTTTCTCTGCGGCAGGACTGTTTATTTCCAGTATGACAAACTCACCGGCTGTATCGGCTGTTGCTTCATTCTTTTTGTTATTTGCCCTGTGGTTGATGTTCTGGCTCAACAGCGGTGGGCAAAAACTTTCCGGCGTGATTGAATATATCTCTTTGCTGAATCATTTTGTTCCGCTTTTACAGGGCAGCATCAGCACCAACAATGCCGTGTACTTCATCCTGTTTGCCGTGACTTTTCTGGTATTCACCGTGCGCAGGCTGGATATCCAGCGGTTGCAGGGATGAGTGGCATGATGTCACGCCTGCAAAATATAATCTTTGCTGTGCTTTTTCTGGCTGTCATGGGATTATTTGCCTGGCTGAGTGAACGTTATCAATATGAGTTTGATCTTACCTGGGGCAATCGAAACTCTTTAACAGAAGCCTCCGCCAGGCTGATTGAACAGCTCGATGAACCGGTCGTGGTCACGGCCTTTATTCGTGATGATAATCGGGCTATCCGTGATCCGATTGAGAAAGTTGTCGGGCGCTACCGGCGCCACAAATCGGATATTGAACTCGAATATCTGAATCCGGACCAAGTGCCGCAACTGGTGCGGGAACATGGTATTACAGTGGATGGTGAACTGCTGGTGCAGTATGGCGGACGTCAGGAAACTACCACAGACATCAGCGAAAAATCCATTACCCATCTCCTTACGCGGCTTTCCAGTGAAACGTCACGTTATGTGGCTTTCATTGAAGGTCATGGTGAACGTAACCTGCTGGGTCAGGCCAATCATGATCTCGGCACATGGGGCGATCAGCTGAGCAACAAGGGATTTCAGATACAGCCCTTAAATCTGGCAAAAACACAGGGCGTAGTGGACAATATCCGCACACTGGTGATCGCTTCTCCACGCACATCCTATTTGCCGGGCGAAATTCACCTGATAGAGCGATATCTGGATAAGGGAGGCAATTTGTTGCTCATGATCGATCCAGATACCAGTCAATCGCTGGCCCCGGTTCTTGCCGAACTGGATATACAACAATTACCTGGCATTGTGGTGGATGCTGCCACCCAGTTGCTCGGTATTACCAATCCGACTTTTGCCCTGGCGGTTGATTATCCACGACATGCCATTACCCGCGGACTGCACAGCCAGACCATTTTTCCACAGGCCAGTGGTCTGATTCTCGCTGAAGAAAGCGGCTGGAATGCGACCCCATTCATTCAAACCCTGCCGAGAAGCTGGACGGAGACTGACATCCTCAGGGAGCAGCAAAACATTTCATTCGACCCGGAGACAGAAGAGCGTCCCGGTCCGATTATCATCGGCTATGCTCTGGAACGGCCTGTTGAGAGTGCGGATAATCAAGAAGCAGATGGTCAAACCCAGCGCATCGTTGTTATGGGTGACAGCGACTTCCTCTCAAACAGCTATCTTGGAAATGGTCAGAATCTGGAACTGGGTATTTCCATCATGCAGTGGCTCAGCCACAATGACTCACAGATTGACATTGGTACGGTGAGGGCCCCCGATGTCCGATTAAATATAAATCAGGCGGGTGCTCTGGCGTTGTTGCTGGTGTTTGCTATTGCCCTGCCTCTGGTGCTGCTGGGTACTGGAGCTGTCGTCTGGTTGAAACGACGCAGACAGTAATTATTCATGGACAGGCATCAAAGCGACCGATGGTTCGTTAACCTTGCGCTCCTTGGTGGCACTATTATTCTGCTCGCTGTGCTGCTCTTTGATAACTCCAAAACGTCACAGGGTGCGAATACCCTGAGCAACCTGCTTCCAGATGAAATAACACGAATACAAATCCTCCGCTCTGGCAAACAAACTATTGAGTTATCCAGGCAGTCTGCTTATTGGGAGATGGAATCTCCTCTTCAGGGACGAGTAGATAACGCCGTACTGCAACGTATATTGAGCATCGCCGGGCTGGAAATTGTCTCGCAAATCGATCCTGACAGCGTGCAACTTGAAGATTTCGATCTTCAGTCGCCGAAGATAAGCCTGATTATCAATGATACCGTGATTGGCTTTGGTGACTTACAGCCGGTAGATAAACTGCGCTATCTGCTGATCAAAAATACCATCTATCTGGTGGCAGACCAACACATGTCCCAGTTAAATACCGGCAGCGTGTCCTATATTGATCGTCACCTTATTCCAGAGGGGGACATTATTCGGGAAATTCTTGTCGATGGTAACAGTATTGAGCTGACCGATGACACCAGGGCCCGTTGGCAGCTTATCAAGGCGAACTGGGTCAGCCACATTGATGATGCCGGCGGTGAGACTGGTGTAAAAGTACAAATCAGGTTGCAAAATCAGGATGCGCTCCCGATTGAATATCGGGCTGTTAAACGGGAAACGGCATTGGTGCTGATCAGAGGAGGTCTTGAATACCACCTGGGTCACAATGCAATCGA
>JAJDYQ010000093.1 GCA_022825085.1 Gammaproteobacteria bacterium | reverse complement strand
GCAGGAATGACAGAGGCACGGCCAGGAATGACAGAGGAGGATATGCAGTGACACGAGGCAACATACAAGGTTTCTGCTTTAACGAAATAATGCTTCTCAAAAAGCTGGCTTTTCAGTATCGCACGCAAAAGCTGCTATCTGGTGAATGGCATGTCAAGACTGGATCCCTGGTCAAGCCAGGGATGACGGGGGCGTAGCCAGGGATGACGGGGGCGCAGGCAGGGATGACGGGGCGCAGCCGGGGATGACGGGGCGCAGCCGGGGATGACGGGGCGCAGCCGGGGATGACGGGGGCGCAGGCAGGGATGACGGGGCGCAGCCAGAGATGACGGGGCGCAGCCAGGGATGACGGGGGCGCAGCCGGGGATGACGGGGGCAGTCAGGAATAACGAGGGCAGCCAGTTCAGGGAGGACGAATGTCAAAGCCCGTCATTCCTGCGAAAGCAGGAATCCAAAGGAAACGGCCATCACACGCGAAAAGCAAATAAAAAAATGGAAGCGTCAAATGCCCCGGCGGCCAGTGGTCTGGATCGGTTGTTATCGGATTCTCTGATCCATGCGCTGGAAGAAGACTCTTCACACACTGCCGAGGTATCGAGTCAATGGATGCTGAAAGGTGAGTGGGGCTTTGCCCTGCATAACGCCACCGGCATTCCCTATGCCAGCCTGTCGGCGTCCGATGCCAAACATGACCTCACCCTCGGCTGGCGCCTGCTATCCAGTCCGTCCGGCCTGCAATCAGAACTCGATATCAAGGCCATGCGCCGCCAGCAGAATAATAACGAGCAAAATCATGGCATCGGTGCTGAATTGAAACTATACTGGTAATGTCCATTGTTCAGCCGGTTCATCTGTTGGCCGGCTATGACGGGGCCGGAACCTCCCTGTACAACGCTGTTACTCCGGCCCCGTTTTTTTTACAATCCTCTGCCTTCCTGCTCAACAGATTCAGGAGATCTGTTGAATAGAGGTCGCGGCCGCTGAATCCCGTCTTGCTTTACACGAGGCCTCTGGCTGGCTATGGTTGGTAACGGCTTTTACTGTGTTGCTGTAAACTGACTGGCAGCTCTGGTTACTCCATCATTGGTAAAATCATTGCTTTGTTGCATGAAGTGACCACGTTACCGGATAAATCCATGAAAATAGCAAGCTGGAATGTCAACTCCCTGCGGGTGCGTCTGCCTCATGTGCTGGACTGGCTGCGGACACAACAGCCCGATGTACTCGGTTTGCAGGAAACCAAGATCAGTGATGATGCCTTTCCTGCTGCAGAGATACGTGAACTCGGCTATGAGGTGGTGTATTCCGGGCAGAAGACCTATAACGGTGTGGCCCTGATTACACGCAGTCCGGCTGAGGAGCTGGTGGTTGATGTACCGAATCTGGAGGATCCGCAGCGCAGGATTCTGGGTGCGACAGTCAATGGTGTTCGCGTGCTGAACCTATACGTCGTTAATGGTAAAGAAGTCGGGGATGAAAAATATCACTGGAAGCTGCACTGGTTGAGCAGGGTGAGTGATTATATTGAATCTCAGCTTGATCGGTATGACCGGTTTGTTGTGATGGGTGACTTTAATATCGCTCCTGCCGATGAGGATGTGCATGATCCGGCGGCATGGCAGGACAGGATTTTGTGCAGTATGCCTGAGCGGCAGGCATTGCAGCGTCTTTTTGATATGGGTTTGAGCGATACCTTTCGCCTGTTTGAACAGCCGGAAAAGTCCTTTAGCTGGTGGGATTATCGGGCAGCCGGGTTCCGTAGAAATCTCGGTTTGCGGATTGACCTGATACTGTCCGGTGGGGCCATGACAAAATGCTGTGTCGAGGGCTTTATCGACAAGGAGCCGCGAAAACTTGAGCGGCCTTCGGACCATGCCCCGGTAGTGGCCCGATTTGATGGCGAATTTACATAGCCATGAGCAGGTCGCCACCCGTTGATCTCGATATGTTGATCATGGCATTGCAGTCAGATGATGATGTGACCTGGTGGCTGGATACGACCAGTGGTGGGGTGACGCCAGGGCCGATTGAGGAGATTCATCCCGGTCCTGCGATACCGCTGTCGCGGTATATCAGTGTTAAACCGATACCTGTCAATGTGCTGCCGTCGTTGATGGAGAGCTTTATCGCCACTGTCGATGAGCAGGCTTGCCGGCATAAATTACAGGCGGCGTTGCAGCAAAAGCAGGCAGACTGGCATTTCAAACAGGCGTTGGCGGAATATCCGCATTTTGAAGACGACTGGTATGCCTTCAAGGAGCAGTTTTATACCCTGCAGGCCAGACAATGGTTGAGAGATCGCGATCTTGAGAGCCGCACCATCGACCAGCAGGTAAACAATCTGCCGGCTGTCGGTGGTTCTGCGGATTCCCGGCTCATCTTGTTGTCTTTGCAGATTCAATCGGAGCCGCTGGTCAGATATGTTTTGTGGCAGCCGCGTGAGCAGGCGGATGAATCAACCCTGACAGCATACGATGCTGAAGATCATGTGCTTGCAGAGGCCAGTATTAACAAAAACCGGTTACACGCAATAGAGGCTCTGCTGGTTCGGGCCGATTGCGAGTTGTCTGCCGTTAAAAAATCCGGCAAAACCGGGGTCGCCCTGTACTATGCTACCTCGGATGGAGAAATGCGGATTGAGGGGTATGTGCAGCAGGGTAACTGGCTGGATCAGTTACAGTCATCTCTGGCACTGATACTCGGATTGCCGATACGGTGAGGTGATGATGAAACAACTCCGGCAGATTGCACTATATCGGTAAAGTGGCTATGTTTGTCCCATGAGGCTGGTCACACTGTTCATGCTGTTGTTTTTCTGTACTGCTGCCGGTGCCGAGCTTTATCGATGGGTCGATGAAGAGGGCCGCGTCCACTTTTCGGACAGACCGCTTGATGACAGCGCAGAAACCTATACCCCGGCACCGATTCTGGTTGTGCCGGCCGGCCCGACGGCACCACAACGCCCGACGCCCCGTCAAAAAGTAATCCGGTACGAATCGCTGTCGGTTACATCCCCGGCCAGCGATCAGGTTTTTACGCCGGAAATACAAAGTGTCACTGTCGGTGTCGAATTACAGCCAGCGCTGCAAGCCGGGCATGTTATCGTCCTGTATCTTGACGGAAACAGTGTTTCCAGAGGTTCTTCAACCGGTTTTACCCTGTCCGATCTTTACCGGGGGACACATACGGTGTATGCCACTGTTGAGGATGGTGGTGGCAAAACCCTGATCCGTTCCGAGCCAGTGCAGTTTCACGTTCAGCGCCATCGTTTGTAGCGGGGTTCCCTGCTTCGGCGGTATCGTCCGGCGTATTTTCCCGGTTATTGTTTGCCTTGTGCCGGGCCGGCTGATTACCCCTTGGTATCGGTAATCAGGCGACGGGATATGTCTGCGACCCGCATCGCTTTATCCATATAATTACTGCGATAGTCTTTCAGTATGCCGTCTGTGGCCGTGAAGTATTCTTTGGGTGAGATTCCCTCTCGGTGTTCCTGTGCGATGAACTGCTTCTGCATATCGATCATTTCCTGAACGAGTCTGTCGCGTTCGGCTTCCATGGCTGCGTTGTCACTCATAAAATCTCTCCGTTTAATGGTCGTACTGATGTCGGCTTGCACATGGTCCGCAGGCACGTGAATATACCCAATCGCCGGTATGATTTAAAGCCTGTCTGATCATGTCTGTCTTTGATACTGCTCGCCGGTATAGGGCGTATGGCTTATTTTTTTCATCTCTCCCTCTATCCAGTTTTCAATTTTTTGGTTTAGCTCCAGTGCTGTCAGATTGTCGGTATGCACGGGTTCGCCGATGACGACATCAACGGTGCCGGGTCGCTTTATAAAACGGTTGCGTCCCCAGAATTCGCCGGCGTTGTGGGCAACGGGAATGATTGGATAACCGGCTTCGATGGCGAGTATTGAACCGCTTATTCCGTAACGTCCCCGTTTGCCGGGTGGTACTCGTGTGCCTTCAGGAAAAATGACTATCCAGCGACCTTCCTCGAGCTTCTTTCTGCCCTGTTCGGTAATCTGTCTCATCGCCTTATGCCCGGATGTGCGATCAATCGCAATCGGCTCCATACTGGCGATGGCCCAGCCGAAAAACGGAATTCGGAGCAGTTCCCGTTTCATAACCCAGACCTGCGGTGGAAACAGCTTCTGCAGAGCCATGGTTTCCCAGGCCGACTGATGCTTGGCCATGACGATGTGGGGTGTGTCCGGGATATTGCTGGCACCGGAAGTCCTGTATTTCAAGCCACAGGTCAGTTGCAGCCACCAGAGATTAAAACGGGTCCACTGGTGGGCATAGCGATAACGCACGTTATACGGCAGGGGATACAGCAGGGGTACAAACGGCGTGATGATAACCGTGGATGTCGCCAGCCCTGTCCAGAACAGCAGAGACCGTAAAAAAAGCATCAGGCTTCAATCTGTTATGGCAATAATATGCCCGGCCGCTTCGGCCAGATTGTCGAATACGGGAATATCATCCAGGCCGGACTCCTGTAAAAGTTTTTCGGTCTTTTCTCCCTGACCGGTTCTGACCAGACAGGGTTTGGCGTGGATGGCCTGTGCAGCCTGCAGGTCGCGCAGGGAGTCGCCGACCACCGATAATTCCCGCGCAGGGATGCGGAAGCGTTTGCTGATGTCGTTGTACATGCCGGGTCTGGGCTTGCGGCAACTACAGTGATCGTCTGGAGAATGCGGGCAGAAGAATACTGCCTCAATATGGCCGCCGGCCTCTTCGGTAAGCCGCAGCATTTTATTGTTGATATCAATCAGCGTATCCATGGTGAACAGCCGGCGTGCGATACCGGACTGATTGGTCGCCACCACGGTCCTGAAGCCGGCATGGTTGAGTCGGGCGATGGCTTCCAGACTGCCCTCGACAGGATGCCATTCCTGTGGAGATTTGATGTATTCATCCGAATCATGGTTAATGACACCATCGCGGTCGAGGATGATCAGCTTTTTCATGCGTTTTCCTCTTTTGTCGTTCATGTCAGATGGGAAATATCAGCCACCTGCAAAAACAGGTGTTGCAGCCGTGCCAGCAGTGCCAGACGGTTCGTTTTGATGGCCTCATCATCGGTCATCACCATCACATGATCAAAAAAGGCATCCACCGGTTCACGCAGCGTTGCCAGATCTTTCAGTGTCGCCTCATAGTCTCCCTGCGACAGAGATGATGATATCTGTTCGCTCATGGTCTGTATCTGATCATTGAGCTGGGACTCCTCGAGCTGCTGGAACAGTTCCGGATCCGGTGCCGGCAGTGGTCGGTCGCCGGCCTTTTTCAGGATATTACTGATGCGTTTGTTGGCGATAGCCAGGGCCTCGGCTTCGGGCAACTGTTGAAAGCCGATAACGGCATGCAGGCACCTGTCGAAGTCGGCGATATTGCCGGGTCGGCGTGATGCAACGGCGGTAAATACTCCGACTGAAACGCCGTTTTCGGAATACATGCCTTTCAGGCGATTCATCATAAAATCATAAACCTCTGTCGCAGCATTGTCGTTTTCCAGGCTGTCGCCGAATTGGCTGACAGCCTGTTCCAGCAAGTGGTGCAGATCAATGTTCAGTCGATGCTCTTGCAGGATGCGCAATGTCCCCAGGGCCGCACGACGAAGTGCAAAGGGATCCTTATCCCCGGTCGGTTTCATGCCAATCCCGAAGATGCCCACCAGGGTATCGGTTTTTTCTGCCAGCGATATGGCAATGCCCGTTGCGGTGGCAGGCAGTCGGTCACCGGAAAAACGCGGCATGTAAAACTCATCCATAGCCAGTGCCAGTTCCTCCGGTTCATTATCTCGATGCGCCTGATAGCGCCCCATAATGCCCTGCATTTCGGCGAACTCACCGACGGTCGCGGTCATCAGATCACAGCGAGACAAAAGGCCGGCGCGCTTTGCCAGTTGAACATCCGCGCCGGTATCGGCGGCAATAATGGCAGCCAGCCCGGCGACGCGCCTCGACTTGTCATACATCGAGCCCAGTTTTTGCTGAAACACGACAGACTTCGTTGCCTCAAGATGATCTTCCAGCCTTTTTCTGCCGTCCTGCTCCCAGAAAAACATGGCATCGGCCAGCCTTGGACGTATAACACGCTCATTGCCGTCGCGGATAACATCCGGATTGCGGCTATCGATATTGGCAATAGCGATAAACTGATTCATCAGGCCGCCGTCCCGATTAACAACCGGAAAATATTTCTGATTCTTTTTCATGGTATGGATCAGTATTTCATCGGGTACCTCAAGATATTTTTCCTCAAAACCGGCGACAATGGGTATCGGCCATTCAACCAGTGCGGCAACTTCGTCAAGCAGCGCATCATCCACATCGACCTGCCCGCCCAGCGCGGATGCTGCGGCCTGCACCTGTTCATGGATGCGCTGACGACGGGTGGCGAGATCGGCAATCACCCGACCGGTCACCAGCCGGTCGGCGTATTCCGATGGATGATTGATCGTGATGGCCTGCGGATGGTGAAAGCGATGGCCATGGCTTTGCCTGCCGGCTCTCACTCCCATAAGCTCACAGTCAATAACCCTGCTACCCTGCATGAGCACCAGCCAGTGAACAGGCCGCACAAACCGGTCCTTACCGTTGCTCCAGCGCATACGTTTCGGGATTGGCAGTCGGCTCAGAGCCTTGTCGGCAATCTCCGGCAGCAGTCTGGAAGCGGATTCACCGGCCTGCCGGATGTTGCAGCACAGCCATTCCCCCTTATCGGTTTTCTCGCGTTCCAGTCGTTCAACTGTTGTGTCACAGGATCGGGCAAAGCCCTCAGCCGCTTTGGTCGGATTGCCGTCATCATCGAAAGCAGCCTGAACAGCCGGCCCACGGCGTCGAATTTCACGGTCCTGCTGACGGATGGCACAACTCTCAGCGACAATCGCCAACCGGCGCGGTGTAGCAAAGCTGTGGATTTCAGAATACTCCAGGCCGGCCCCGGCAAGGCCGGCGGCGAACTCTGCAGACAGGGACTGTGCAAGCTCCTTCAGAGCGATTGGTGGCAGCTCCTCGGTACCCAGCTCAAATAACAAATCCTGTGTTTCAATCATTGAGGATGTGTGGCCTGGAAACGGTGCATATTATCCCGTGAGGCGGATAAAAATACCGCATATGCCGCCTCCATGAACAGGCTTGTCATCTCAGGGTAACCAGTTCTTCGGCGCTGGTCGGATGAATGGCCACGGTATTATCAAAGTCGGCCCTGGTGGCTCCCATCCTGATTGCAACGGCAAAGCCCTGCAACATTTCATCCGCGCCATCGCCAATAATATGGCAGCCGGCGATCTTTTCATCGGCACCGATACAAACCAGTTTCAGAGCGGTATCGACCTTGTGCTGCGAAAGGCTGTAGGCCATCGGCGAAAAGCGGGACTGATATATCCTGACGGTGCCGCCATGGGTCTTTCTGGCCTCCTGCTCGGTCATGCCCACAGTGCCCATGGGCGGATGCGAAAAGACCACTGAGGGAATGAGATCATAATCCAGCTTTCGCTCAGGCTGACCACCAAACAGGCGGTCGGCCAGACGGCGTGCCGCGGCAATGGCGACCGGGGTCAACGCCATGCGGCCGGTGACATCGCCTACCGCATAGATACCGTCTATATTTGTGTTCTGATATTCGTCAACGGCAACAAAGCCCCGCTCATCACAGCGGACTCCGGCGGCATCAAGCCCCAGCGCCTCGGTATTGGGTGACCGGCCGACGGCCCAGATAACCTGATCAAAACCCTGCAGCTTTCTGCCGTTTCCCCAGTTCATGGCAATCGTGCCATCCGGTTGTCGCTCCAGGCTGTCGATGCTGCTGTTGCCCGGTTCAATGCGGATGCCGGCTTTCACCATCTCCTCCATGAGCACCTCCCGCAGGGTGCAGTCAAACTGCGGCAGAAAATCCTCATCATGGGTTCGCATGGTCAGGCAGACGCCGGAGCCCAGTGCACTGAGCACACCGGCAAGCTCAACCCCGATATAGCCGCCACCGATAATACAGACATGAGCAGGACGCTCGCGCAGCTCAAAAAAACCATCCGAGGTGATACCCAGTTCAGCCCCCGGTACCGGCAGCACAAAAGGCTTGCCGCCGGTAGCAATCAGGATATGGTCAGCCGTGTATCGTTCACCGCTGACCTCAATGGTATGGCTGTCAATGAATGTCGCATGACCTCGCAGATGAGCGATATTGAGATCCTTAAGAAACGTATCGTACCAATCCAGTATGCCTTGAATATGTCGGTCGCGGCCTTCGACCAGTGCTTCCCAGTCGTGACCGTTATTCGTTACATCAAAGCCGAAGTCGCCGGCGATATTGAGATGGTGCGCATGAGAAGCGGCAAACCACATGATTTTTTTCGGCACACAGCCGACATTGACACAGGTGCCGCCCAGTGCCCGGCTTTCCACAACGGCGCACCTCTTGCCGTAATAACGCGCTGCCCATTCCGGGGCTGAAAGTCCGCCGCTGCCGCCACCTATGGCGATCAAATCAAAATGTCTATTCATTGTTTTGTCCCGGTTTTAACGTTGCAGGAGGCCGTCCTGCCTGGGCAGGAAACGGAAGACCGTCATCCCTGAATGAAGCAAACAGTCCGGCATGCCCTGCATTCTTTTGCTGGTCAGCTTCATGGTATGACCCCGATCAAGGCCAATGGAACGGCTGGAACCCCACGACCTTGACGTATGATATTCAACAGGTCGCGCTCGTAGTATGGCACGCCCGATGACATTTCACGCTCCAGCACTTTCATCGGAAGAATCTCAATGCCGACATCAATGATATCAGAAATGTAAAAGCTCAAATGCTTTACAAACAGATCATGTGCAACAAATGCGTACTTGCCGAACTGGACTTCAACGGCAACTCGCTCTTTCAGGAAGTCTGTTTGATTGTAGGACATAATTGGCTCATGTCCTGCATTTTCTATAGCAGTTTTTTGTTCGTCTGGAGAATGGTTATAAATGGTTCGCAGGATTTTTTCATCGGAAGTCACCCAGAAAGTATTGCGCCGCTCTTTCCATCCAGCATTATTAAATCCATGATCAAATGCCCTGTTCATGTCCTCCGGGGAAAACAGCATACGGCCTTGCATGGTCTTTTCACGAGACATTTTTGTTTTGCATGAGTGGGCATCCACTTGACCAATGACTCCTTCCACTTCTTTCCACAGGTCACTGTGGTGAACCATCATGTATTCCTCTCCGTTGAGATGCGAATAGATTGCTCCAACCTGCATCAATGCCCTCCATTAGGCTTTGACGGGTCATAAATGGGCTTATTCATTGGGCGCATCTTAAGGGTTCCGGAATGCAGTCGTAAAATGCGCTCATTGGCAATTTCAATATACTCTTCGGATATGTCACACCCATACGCGGACCGCCCGTGTTTCAAGGCAGCTATGGCCGCAGAACCTACGCCCAGATAAGGATCAAACACGGCATCGCCCTCCTCTGTCATAGACAATACCAGACGCTCCACCAGCTCAATGGGAAACTGACATGGGTGGATGGTCTTCTCTGGATGATTGCTTTTCACATTCGGAAACATCCATACATCGCTGGGATTTTTGCCATTCGGATTACAGGACAGCTTGCCGGCATTCGGTCCCTTGAAATGTCGCTTTCCGGGGTATTTGGGTGGGATACGTATGGGATCAAGATTCCATGTGTAATGGTCACTTTTGGTCCACCAGTTGATCGTTTCGTATCGGCCTGATAATCGTTTGGTGCAATGCAGGCCATGACCGAAATGCCAGACTATTCGATTTCTCAGTTTGAGTCCATGAGAGGCAAAAACTGGATACAGCAGGACATCCAGCGGTATGATTTCGCCATTATCGACATGGTTTCCTGTCTGCCAGCATATTGAACCATGTTCATCCAGCAGGCGGACGCACTCTGCGATTACATTCGCCTGTCCTTGCAGATATTCATTCACAGAAATGCGCTTCTCATAAGATTTGCCGAGATTATAGGGGGGAGAAGTAACAATGAGCTTGAATGCCCCGTCTGGTAACGCAGACATAAACCTGAGATTGTCTTTACACTCAATGACAAATTCCGGCCCCCCGGACTGCGAAGCTAATGCCACGGACATGCTGATTTATCTCTCTACACGGATCTGGAGGTGGCACCGGAACTGGCCGGGCAAGCCTCCATGCCATGGTGCGAAATGGACTTGTTGACCCGTTTCATGGAGGGAAGCCTACTCAAGCCGATATGGCCTGTCAATCTCCCCTGACAGTTCCGGAACCGAACATTGACCCCGGACATGGGTCTGCTACTGATCGATTTAAGGGCATGGTATTATCTGACCGATGTATTACACTGCCGACCCTGACTCAGGAAGGACCCGACCCTACATGCCATACAATCGTTCACTGATACCGGCCGCCCTGCTGTTGATTCTGCCGACATGCGGGGCACTCCATGCGCAGGAAGAAACGGCACCGGAAACCCTTTATGTATCCGATCAAGTCACCCTGAAAATGTACAGGGACAGCAAGTTGAGTCAGGCTCTGCCGCCGCTCGAACCCGGCGATCAGGTGCAGATACTGAGGCGCGATGACAACTATGCCGAAATAAAACTCGCCGATGGTACTCAGGGCTGGGTAAGGAGCAATCGGTTGATGGCAGACAAGCCGGCCGTGGTCGAAATGGCAGAGCTCCGCCAGAAGCTGGACGGGCTGCAATCAGAATATGACAACCTGCTAGTGCAGATAGCCGAAGCTGCGAACGACCCCGAACCGGTACGGCGTATGGAAGCCGCCGAAGCGGCCAGAGACAAACTGCAAAAGCGGACTGCTGAACTTGAAACAGAAAATGCACGCCAGTTTCAAGAATTGGAAGGATTGCGCCACATGCTGGATATTTACAAATACCGCGACATACTGATATGGGCCATTGCCCCCCTGCTGGCGCTGCTTGTCGGATTTTTAATCGGCTATAAATATCTTGACGCGAAGATAAGGGCACGGTTTGGTGGCCATAGCCCGGTTTAGCCATTGTCGGTTCGGCGGATCACACCTTATTATTGCTGCTGGTCGGGCCTGGTTGCCGTGGTCAGTTTTCGGTCAATAAAAGCGGCTTGCAGCACTGCCCTGAGTTTTGCAGGTTCCACAGGTTTTGCCAGATATTTGAAGCCATGCTCAAGCGTATTCACCTCGATTTCTTTGTCCTGCTCCGCCGTGATCAGCACGCCCAGAAAATTGCCGTGATGTGTTTCACCGTATTTTTTTAACAGATCAAGCCCATTGGCATTCGAACCCAGCCGATAATCCATCAGCACCACATCGAAATGATCATCACTGTTGGCAAGTGAATCAAACCCGCGGGTACTGTGCAGACACTTGACCGTGCCTCCCCAGCGCTGTAGCACGGTATGGGTTGCGCGCAGAATTTCCCTGTCGTCATCGACACAAAGAATACTGATCCCGGTCAGCCAGCGTTTCTGAAAGGTCTGCATCTCGCTGGAGGTATTTTCTGTGGCATCGGCTTTACGGCGGGGTACCAGCAGACTGAAGCAACTGCCCATGCCGGGTGCCGATTTCATGCGCATCTCATGCCCCAGCAGTCTGGCCGTGCGATGGCAGATAGACAGCCCCAGTCCGACCCCCTCGCTGGTCTCGTCGAGCTGCTGAAACTCTTCAAAGATAGTGTTGGTTTTCTCCTCTGGAATGCCGACGCCGGAATCGCGCACCTCGATACGGGTTTTGTCGCCCTCGCGACGGCAGACCACCATAATCGAGCCGGCTTCGGTATAGCGAATGGCGTTGCTGACAAAGTTTTGCAGAATGCTGCGCAGCAAAGTGCTGTCACTTTCGGTGCCAAGCGGGGTCGGTACGACCCGCAGTTTCAGGCCTTTTTCGGCGGCCAGCACGGTGAACTCCGTATCAATGGCGGTCAGGATTTGCTGAATCGGGAACCGCTTGATTTTGGGCTTCAGGCTGCCCGAATCCAGTTTGGATATGTCCAGCAGTGACTTCAAAAGGGATTCTGCCGTTTTCAACGCGCCCAGGGCATTGCTGGCCAGACTCTGCTTGTCTTCATCATCGGCGAGGTCCTCCAGCAGGGCACCCAGATAGAGTTTGGAGGCGCCCAGTGGCTGGGTCAGATCATGGCTGGCGGCGGCAAGAAAATGGGTTTTGCTGCGTGTTGCATCCTCAGCCATGATTTTGGCCTGTTGCAGCTCGGAGTTGAGGCGAGACAACATCTCGGTGCGCTCATTTACCTTGCGTTCCAGATTTTGATTGATCTCCTCCAGCTCACGTTCCACCTGTTTCAGGGTTGATATATCGGTGAATGTAGTAATAAAGCCGCCATCAGGTAACCTGGCCCCCTGAGTCTGCATGACCCGCCCATCCGGCCAGTATCTGACATGCGTATAGGGTTTTCCATGTTTCAGATAATTAAGCCGCTTGCGGATTTCCTCCTCACCGGAGCTCCCTTTGCTGATGATGCCCATACCGCGATTTACATTATAACGGATAACCTCTTCAATGGGCTTGCCGACACCAATAAAATTATCAGGGTAATCAAACAGCTCGATATAGCGACGGTTCCAGGCCACCAGCCTGAGGTCGCTATCGACCACGCTGACTCCCTGATTGATATTATCTATTGTAACCTGTAATATCTCGCGGTTAAACTGTAATGCCTGACTGGTTTTGTCCAGCCACAGATAAATATCGCCATAGGCATAATCTTCAGGGGCCTGTGCTGTGCGCATCAGATGTTCTGCTGTGGCGGCACCGATAGTGCCTGCCAGTACCTTCTCGGTCTGTCGAACCAAATGGGGGTCGGCCTTCTCCTTCATGCGTTCGCCCAGCTCATAGCCGCACTCCAGAAAAAACTGTTCGGCACGGACCGGGCCGATGATGCGCTTACACAACTCATACAGATCAGCCACCCGCACATTCCAGTTATGCTTGCGTGTATCGCGAGTCAGATCTTCGTCGCGATTGACATAGGCGCGGGCCTGTAGCTGATCCATAAAGGAATGTCTTGCCCGCAGGGAAAACACGATATAGGCCGCGACGTTAAACAACAGGCTCCAGAAAACGCCATGGGTGAGAGGATCTTCAAAGGGGATGCCGAACAACTGATAAGGTTTCAGCCAGTCCAGGCCGAATATGCCGGAGACCGCGAACTCATCCGGCAGCCAGGCGGAACCACTCAGAGAAGGCAACAACAGGGTATAAAACCAGATGATAAATCCGATGATGAGGCCGATCATGGCACCATTTCGGTGTCCTTTCTCCCAATACAGTCCGCCGATCATGGCCGGAGTGAACTGTGCGGCGGCGGCGAATGACAGCAGGCCGATGCTGTACAATGACTTGCCGCTGCCGGCCTGCAGATAATACCCGTAGGCGAGCAACATCAGCACCACGATAGTGGAGCGGCGTATCAACAACAGAGCGGGGTAGAAATTGGTTTTATTGTCGGCCTTCCTGAGACGCACCAGCAGAGGGAAAATCAGGTCGTTTGATGCCATGGTGCTCAAGGCGATGGTCGAGACAATGACCATGCCGGTGGCGGCCGAAAACCCGCCGATGTAACTGACAACCGTCAACCAGTCCTGTCCCTGGTGCATGGGCAGGGTAAGAACAAACAAATCCGCATTGGCCGGGTTCGGTGACATCTGCAGGCCGGCGGTGGTAACCGGGATAACGGCGGCACTGAAAAGGATCAGATAAAGCGGAAAGCCCCACCTGGCAGCCTTCAACTCATCGCCGCGTGCCTCCACTGCCGTCACATGAAACTGGCGTGGCAGACAAATGATCGCCGCTGCTGCCAGAACCGTTTTGACGAAAAACGAACCGGTGATCTCCTTTTCATTGAAATGGGACAGCATCATTTCCGTTGTCGGCACTGCTGCACCGCCCGTCGCTGTCGTGATCATATTCAGAGCGAACATGGCGACAGCCAGAAATGCCAGCAGCTTGATGGCCGACTCAAAGCTGACGGCATGAATCATGCCCCTGTGATGCTCACTGGCATCAATGGTTCGGGCACCAAACAGCATGGAGAAGGCAGCCAGAATCAGACTGAGCACCAGTGCCGTATCAATAAAACCTGCATCCGTTACGGTCTTGCTGCCGGTGCCGGACAACAGATCATAGGCGCTGGTAATCGCCTTGATCTGGAGGGAGATATAAGGCAGTATGCCGATCAGCGCAATAATGGTGACAACGGCGGCCAGACGGTTACTTTTACCATAGCGTGTAGCGATAAAATCCGCGATGCTGGTCGTGTTATGTCGTTTGCTGACATCAACCAGCTTCTGCAAAAAAGGATAAAAAAATACGAAAACAATAATCGGCCCAAGGTAGATGGAGAAAAAATCCCAGCCCGACTGGGCAGCACTGCCCACCGCCCCGAAAAATGTCCATGATGTGCAATAGACCGTAATGGACAACGTATAAATAAGTGGTTGATGCGGAGAAAACTGGCCGACCGGCTGCTGATCGCTTCGATACGCGATAAAAAACAGCACGCCCAGATAAAGCGCAGTATAAATAATCAACCAGTGATCACTAATCATCTATGGCGTCCGCAACAGGGCAACGACCGGTTCATGGTAATAAGGAATCGGCCGGTAGCTCAGTGCCTCCCCGGCCGACCATAACAGGCATCCTCAGATATTAGCGCGGTTTTCAATCAAATCATCGACAACCGACGGATCGGCCAGTGTTGAAGTATCTCCCAGCGCATCGATCTCATTGGCGGCAATTTTGCGCAGAATACGGCGCATGATTTTACCGGAGCGCGTCTTTGGCAGGCCGGGTGCCCACTGAATGATATTGACTTTGGCGATCGGTCCGATTTCCCGGCGCACCAGTCCGACCAGCTCTGCCGACAACTCATCATTGCCCGACTCACCTTTCATCAAAGTGACATAGGCATAAATGCCCTGACCGGTAATCTCATGCGGATAACCGACAACGGCGGCCTCGGCGACCTTCTTATGCAGCACCAGTGCCGACTCAATCTCGGCGGTACCCATGCGATGCCCGGAGACATTCAACACATCATCGACCCGACCGGTAATCCAGTAATAGCCATCCTCATCCCGGCGAGCCCCGTCCCCGGTAAAATAATAACCCGGAAACATCTGAAAATAAGTCTCAAAAAACCGGCGATGATCGCCATAAACAGTGCGCATCTGCGACGGCCAGGGATGCCGGATAGCGAGATTGCCCTCGGCCGGCTCACCCTTGACCTCATTGCCCTGATCATCGAGCAACACCGGCTGCACACCGAAGAACGGCCGGGTGGCGGAACCCGGTTTCAGGGCGGTTGCACCCGGCAGAGGAGTCAACAAATGGGCACCGGTTTCAGTCTGCCACCAGGTATCGACGATAGGACAACGACCGCTGCCCACCACCTGATAATACCACTCCCAGGCCTCCGGGTTGATGGGTTCACCGACCGTCCCCAACAGACGCAGGGAAGAACGCGAAGTTGCCCTGACCGGTTCATCCCCCTGCGCCATCAAGGCACGGATAGCGGTTGGAGCCGTATAAAAGACAGCGACCTGATGCTTATCGACCACCTGCCAGAAACGGCCGGCATCCGGATAAGTCGGCACACCCTCGAACATCAGGGAAATCGCGCCATTGGCCAGCGGTCCATAGATAATATAACTGTGACCGGTTATCCAGCCAATATCGGCCGTACACCAATAAACCTCGCCATCCTTATAATCAAACACCAGCTTATGGGTCATGGCGGCCTGCAACAGATAGCCGGCAGTGGAATGCAGCACCCCCTTTGGCCTGCCTGTCGAACCGGAAGTATAGAGAATGAACAACGGATCCTCGGCACTCATTGGTTCCGGCTGACAGACATCATCGGCCGCCGAGAGCGCCTCGTGATACCAGACATCGCGGCCCTCATTAAAATCACAATCGCCGTCGCCACGCCGCACAACAAAACAGGTATGCACATCCGGGCACTGCCCGATAGCCCTGTCGGCGCTGGCCTTCAGCGGCAGCGCCTTGCCGGCACGCACAGCAACATCCGCCGTAATCACGACCCGGCAGTCGGAATCCTGGATACGGCTGGCCAGTGCATCGGGAGAAAAGGCACTGAACACAATGGAATGCACCGCACCGATACGGGTGCAGGCCAGCATGGCGACCGCTGCCTCCGGGATCATGGGCATATAAATGGAAACCCGGTCCCCCTTGCCGACGCCACGCGCCTTGAGAGCATTGGCAAACCGGTTCACATCCGCATGCAGCTCCGCATAACTGATGGCACGCGACTCACCCGGATCATCACCCTCCCAGAGAATGGCGGTTTGCTGGCCGCGTGCCTGCAGATGGCGATCCAGACAATTATGCGACACATTCAGAGTGGCACCGGCAAACCACTCGATATGCAGATCGGATTCACCATAAGACCAGTCCAGCGTCGTTGTCGGTTCCTGAAAGAAAGAAAGATAGTTTCCTGCCTGCTCACTCCAGAACCCCTCTGGATCCTCAACAGACTGCCGATACATGGACTCATACTGTCCGGCGTTCAAATTTGCCTGGGCGGCAAATGCCTCGGGCACGGGGTAAAGTTTATCTGACATAAAGTCCTCCTGATATGTTTGGATACCTCTGACAACAAGTGTAAGCCAAAAAACCGACAATGGCATAATTTTATTGCCCCCTTCTGACCCGATAACCCCCGAAAACAGGCCCTGTCAGCCCCGATGAGCACCGAAAAAACCGGCCGGATCAACAGATTTTATGGTCAATATCGGAATTTATGCTAAACTGGGTGTTAATCAGTCACTAAAATGGCTTGACAACGCCATATCAAGCCGTTTTACAATGAGTTATTGTGCGCAGGCAGTAGGCGGGTTACTCTGCCTGCATATCGTCTATTGGAAACAGGAGGGCAGTATAATGAATACGAATCGGGTTATGAAAACCGGCCAGTCTGAATCGGGCGGCAGGTTCACCGCCATGCTGCATCGTGCCTGCATGGTGATTCAATCGGCAGGTCGCCGCGCCATTGTTGAGGGCGATCCTGTGCATGCCGGCTCTGCAAGTGGCAGGTCGCCGTCATACAGCCAGCCCCTTGCTGTCGGTCAACGCCTGCTGTCGTCAGGAAACAGCCGCCCGCTCAACCAGCCTCCACCTGCCATTCACTGGCCGCTATCACCCCCCCCCCCCCAAATGAGAGGATACGCCTGATGTCAGCCGCCGATACGGCCGCAGGCATAAGGCACCGGATAAAGTATGCGATCCAGTCATGGCATCGTTTCCTGTCACGCCCGCCAGCGCAACCCCCCATACACCCCGCCACGCCCGATAAGTCTGCCAAATCCTCAACAACCTGCCTGCGCCATGGCCTGCTCCTGCTCCTGCTGTTCGGCCTGACCACCGAAGCCGCCGCCCAGACCACAGCCGGCATCACCGTCAATCCGGCCTCTGTCACCGTAGCCGAAGATGGCGGTGCCGACAGCTACACCGTGGTGCTGAACACGCTGCCGGCCGGCGATGTCGCCGTGATGGCCGCCTCCGGTGATACAGCCACATTCACGCTGGACCCGCCCGTCCTCACCTTTGATACATCCAACTGGAACCAGCCGCAGACTGTGACCGTGACCGGCGTCAATGACGACACCCACAACATCGGTGATGAGCGCACCGGTACCATCACCCACACTATCAGCACCGCTGACGGCGGTACCTATACCACCACTCTGGAGCTTGATTCTGTCGAAGTCACCGTCACGGATGACGATGATCCGGTATTGACTGTCGAAGTGGTGGATGGTCATACCACCATAGAGGAAGGCCGCTCTCATACGATTCAGGTGGCCATGGATTCGGCGGAGGGATTTTTCATCAATATGAATCCGATAGACCTGCAAAGTGCCGGTGACTACAGTCAT
>JAJDYQ010000071.1 GCA_022825085.1 Gammaproteobacteria bacterium | reverse complement strand
GCCATATCGACCGGTGGTGCCTCTCCCGTGCTGGCACGGCTGCTGCGCGGCAAACTGGAATCCACCATACCGGCAGCCTATGGCAGACTGGCCGCCCTGGTTGAAGAATTTCGGGAAAAAGTCAAAGTGCGCTTTGACAACGTAACCCGGCGACGAAAATTCTGGGAAAAGGTATTTGAAGGAAGAATCAGCGAACTGCTGTTTGCCGGCAAGGATGCCCGCGCACGTGAAGCCCTGCAGGCAGCACTCGACGCAGATGACAACACCATCACCCAGGGCGAAGTTTATCTGGTTGGTGCCGGGCCGGGTGACCCTGACCTGCTGACCTTTCGGGCACTGCGACTGATGCAGCAGGCTGATGTGGTTCTGCATGATCGTCTGGTCTCTCAACCCATACTGGAAATGGTGCGCCGCGATGCAGAACGTATCTATGTCGGCAAAGAGCGCAGCTACCATGCTGTACGCCAGGAACGCATTAACGAACTGCTGGTTCAGCTCGCCCAACAGGGCAGGCGCGTTTTACGCCTGAAGGGTGGTGACCCCTTCATATTTGGTCGCGGTGGCGAAGAGATCGAAACACTGGCAGAAAACAACATCCCGTTTCAAGTTGTGCCGGGGATAACCGCTGCCACCGGATGCGCGAGCTACTCCGGCATACCACTGACCCATCGAAACTACGCACAATCATGTACCTTTGTAACCGGCAACTTCAAGGATGGCACAATCAGCCTGAACTGGAAGTCGCTGGCAGCAGAAAACCAGACCATAGTATTCTACATGGGGCTAAAATCCCTGCCCCGGATATGCAGCGAGCTGATCGCCCATGGACTAGCGGACGATATGCCGGCCGCCATTGTCCAGCAAGGCACGACGCGCCATCAACGGGTACTGATAGCAACCATCAAAGACCTGCCAACCCTCACCGAAGACAAACACATACTGCCCCCGACCCTGATCATCGTGGGCAGAGTGGTTGAGTTACACGATAAACTGACATGGTTTGAACCCGCGGTTGAAAATGACTCGCATTGGGATGATCAGACATTGTAAACCCTTACATGATTTAACGCCCCGCATCACTGGAAAATAGAGCTGTGCTGCTTCGCTCTGCGCCTCTATTTTGTCCGTTTGAATAGGATTGTTATGCATTATTCGCCACCAATACTCACCCCCAGGTCATCAGCTAAGGGTCCAAGTAATTCACGTTCAAATGGCCAATTATTGAGAAGCCTTTGTTTTTTCTTTTCGAGCATCCAGTAAATAAACAAGGCTATGCTTTGTTGGTAAAAAATATTTTCACGGTATTTCTTCTTGATTGAATCTGACAAATGGCTGTATGAGGATTGAGTCAACAGGTTTTTAATTTCATCAAAAAGTTTTTCATTAATAAACTGTTCATACTCATCCCAGATAACTATGGATGATTTTTGAGGGCATGACTTTAGACCAGTGAGATTGAAATAAAGGTCATCCAGTTTTTCGACAACACCATGCTCTTGGAGGGGGCCGCAGTTTAATTCCTTTGTGACCCAAGCAAAGTACTCATCCGTTGTCTCAATAAGTGCCATGCTTTTAGCGACATTTCGATGTACTTTAGGCTTGACAGTTCTTTTTGCCTTATAAATTGCATCGTGAGTTAGTTCCGCATGTGCATGTTGTAAAAGTGTTCTAATTTGAAGCTCGCAGGGTATATGGATAGGGATGCCAATGCTTTCCGCGGTTGAATTTTTAGGCTTTAATATATAGTGGACTGACTGATAAGTAAACAAGAGAGGTTCTTTCTCTTTCTCATCGGCAAAATGTTTGCACTCATCAAATACCCATGCATCATGCTTTTTTATAACTTCGCGTATTGCATCTATATCTTCCAATAACAGTACTACAAATCTAGCTCCAACTTTGTCTTCTATTGCATTATAAGAAACCGAACCTTTTCGACGATAAAATGCTTTATCTAGTAATGAAGTGTCATCTTTCAAGCGGATTGATACAGGTATCTTCAAGAATGTATCAAGATTTTTCCCTGTTTTTTTTAGCTCGCAGCATATCGACTCAACGACATAATTGCCCCATTTTTCATAAGCAGGTTTATCAGATTCCCATTTTTCTATAAATTCTCTTTCGTTCATTTTTGATTAATAATCCTGTCCTTGATTATCACCTTTGTCCATTCAGCGGGCACTCCCGATTCATCAAGGTCGCCGTCTATTGATTCAATCGAAACAAGATTATCGAATATGTCAGACGGAGCCGTTATTTTCACTTTGCTGCGAAAGTTAATTTTTCTGAGTTGCAGTTGTTTTTCTATGTGCTCTATGTCTTTAGTAAAAGTATTGTCTGGCAAGCCAGAATCTTTCATATGCTCCATAAAGGTATCCTGTACATCGATATCATCTAGATATTTCTCAGCAAAGTCTGATGAGCTAATTGTGGAAGATGTATCGACCTTTAGATACGTAGTTAGAGCGCTAAAAAGATCGCTCTTCTTTTCCTCTGGAACATCCATATCGGATATGAACTGGTGTGCAGACTCATAAAATAGCTTTGTAGTTCTAGCGCTTGTTTCAGGGTAGCCACAACCTAGAAAGTCTGAGTAGAAATATTGAGCAGCAGCTTTTCCTTCTGCCTTACTAATTTGGTAGTCGGAAACCATGACCACCCATTTATTATTCAAATCATCACTTGTGCCATCATAATCAGTTTTCTCAAAAAATCCGGCGGTTTTATACAATTTAGTGGCAGGGGTTAGTAAAAGCTCCTCAACGAACTTTAACGAAATTTTATTTGTTTTTTTATTGGTTATTTTTTCATATCCGCTATGTACTTCTGCTTTAATAATTCCGAGGAATTTCTTTGAATGGCTTCCTTGTGTTCCTGAAAAAAGGACAATTATCCCACCTGGAATCCTTTTTGTTTGTTGTGCATTAGCTAATTTTTCTGCTATATCATAAGAAGATACGATAAAGTCCTCATCGTTTTTATCTATGATCTGGCTTATGAGAGTTGGTAAATCGTTTGGCCCCTGGTTTACCACCTCCATTTGAACTGCTCTCGATCCTTCCCCTATTGCATCTTTAACCCGTGATTTAAACGCCTGCATCGCACTCTGATCAAAATTCGTGAGCTCATGGTTTCGAGTAGGTGTTACTTTATTGCCATCAGAGTCTCTACGAAATACCTGATGAATTATAATTCGGTCAACATCTAAATTAATTAAACGCATATACGATCCTAATGTAATTTATTTCTATTTTACAGGTTTACTTTGCGTGAATGAGTGCTGCCTGTGCTTATTGCATGGCAGCCTTTAAAACCGGCACCTGGTACGGGTATTTGCATGATCAGGCTGGCTATGCATTTTACTTCGACTCAATCTTGATATCAGGTACTGACTCCATAACTGGCCTATGATATTCCGGGTCATTCGCGTCTAGGCACCTGAAGCGCAACTCAGCAGCATCCGCTGATACCGACTCATTGGTCGGTTGGAGTTCTTTACCTACCGATGAGCAATGAGCCGTAGCCTCAACATACAGTTGTGTTTTTATCATTGACCCAGAAAAACCACTTCCAACTATTATGAAGGTATCCTTGCCTGCCGGAACAATTTTTGTCGTAGTGCAGCCTTGAACAATTATGGACAGTGCCAATGCAGCTATAGCTCCAAGCTTCATTATCCTTATCTCCCTTAATTTATATGCATGACTATTAATAGACCTCCTACCCTATCACGAAATGTGGATGGTTGGCATAACTTTGTGCCAAAGTTATTTCAACATTAAAATATAATGATTCTTTTTATTTTATTAAAAAATTTTATGTTGCCTAAAATCTCCCTTTTTGAGCCTGATTTAAAAGTGCTGGTAATTTATCTCACAGACTGCTGGAGTGCTTCTTGCGCTTCAGCTTTTCGGTAATCATACTGCTGTATTTGCCAGAGTCCAGATTCTGTCGCTACCTGATCGCCTATCAATCCTTATGCTTACGAAAGGCAGAAAGCAGTGCCGAAAATGATTTTGGTTGATATTTCTCGAATCCTTCTTCATCTACATAGACAAAATCGTATCCAATGTCCGGTTGCAGGGTATTCACATCTTTACACCATTGGTGCAGGCGTTGTATCTTGTAGGGAACATCCAAATCTTCCAGTCCCTTGGTTTCTGCAACAATTATACGGCCATCTGTCAATTTAATCAGAAAGTCTGGATAATAGTTGGAAATATCGCCATCGGCATTCACATAGTCCAGCTTGAAATGTACGGCAAGGTAATTTTTGGCATAGGACACCACATCATTACAATCTTCCAGAAAGCCGGCGAATTGCAGTTCGAAATGACTGTCACCGATCACGCGATTGAACACGCTTTTTTTCGGTATCAGATAGCCCTGATCCTTGACAACAAATGGTCGTGTCTGCCTCAGCTTGATCGTATCCCGAATCTCCGCATCGCCCTTGTCGTGAATGGTCAGATCGTTAATCGCTTTCTTGAAGGTTTCGACCACTGTTTTGATCGCTGCCGGTTCGGAAAGATTACGCAGAGTATTCGGTAATTCCATTTCAACAGACTGACCGAACAGGTGATCCTGAACAAAGCTTTTCACCTTGCCATACAAAATATCATAGCCGCTGACCAGTCGCAGCTCCTGCATGACGATGCGGGCGAAGTAGCCGATCACACTGCGGTAATCGGCGATGCCGGCACTGTCGAGTATCGTGGTGTGTGTCACCTCGTCGGTCGTAATGTCCTTGAACACAATCTCGCGTTGCTCTTCTTCAGTGAACTGTTGATAGCCCACCGTCTTGAAGGTCATCATGCTAGTCTGCAGGTTGGCGAGATTCTTGTATTCCCGATAAGTGCGAGGGGTCAGCATGGGAATTTCAATATCCAGCGCCTCAACATCCTTCTTTTCATTATCCTTATCGACTTCCACGATCAGTGGCGTCCTGGGTTTGGTGCCTTCGCCCATGGCTTTGCGCTCCAGTTCAACGCCCTCGGCCTGTATGGATTCGACAAAGTCCATAAAGGCATCTGTTCCCACCACACTGACATACTCTTCAACTTCTCCGGGATACATCCTGCGCAGGCCACGCCCCAGGGTTTGTTCCGGCAGGATGTTGCTTTTGGCGGAATAAGCCCGTAGTCCAACAATGGTGGTTACATTGCGCACATCCCAGCCTTCCTTGAGCACCAACACCGATACGATAGCCTTGTAGGGGCTTTCCATGGAGTCGATCCTGTTGGCATCCTTGCGCAATGCTTCCAGCTCTTCTCTGGCCCTGCCGGATTGTGCCTCGGAAATCTCGCCGTTCTTTTGAGTGTGGATCACCAGCACGGCATCTTTCAAATCAGGGTAATGCTGTTCCAGATACTCTGCCACATCATCGCAGTTTCTGGTGTCGTCGGTCATCACAAACAGGATGGCCTTTTTACCTGCCTTTTCATGTTCGGCATACGCCTTGCGCCACTCAATTACGCCCAGATTAAGATAGTCTGCGTACCGCTCCGTATAGCGGGCACTTTGCCGTTCTTTGAGTTTGTCCCGGCTGGCCGCGTCAGGTAATACCGGATGCTTCACTATATTCTGCGAAATGGCCTCTACCAGTGGATAATCGGAGATGGTCTGCACAAAAATTGCACCGTTGTTGTGTTTGGGAGTTGCCGTTACATCAATCTGGAGACTCAGCGCATTATCTTTCTGCAGCAGCCGGTTATGGATGTCCTCAATGGATTTGAACCAGGCCAGCTTTGCGTCATGGATATGATGCGCCTCATCATTCAACACCGTTAGCTCATCAATGTCGCGCACGATGTCGCCCAGGTCCAGTTTGGAGTCGGTCGTTGCTCCGGTTGGTCGCTTGCCGAGAAAATAATCCATGCTGTTGTCATCATCCGGCGAAGGTGGAATGTCGTTGCCGGAATAAACGCGGTGGATGTTGGTCAGAAAGATATTGCCGGTGGGTCGCGTCACCCGTACCTCATCCTGAAGGTGCAGGGTCAACTGAAAGTCATCGCGCCAGTTGTGGCCATCGAAACCATTGTCCGGGATGACGGGGTCTTCAAAGAAAATGCGCAGCCCCTTAAAGTCCTTATAGATGCGGTCCAGTACGATGATATTGGGCGTGATTACCAGAAAGTTACGCGCCAGATCCGAGTTCGGTTCATACAGCTTATGAAAATAACTCCAGGCCAGCGCCAGACTGATCACCTTGGTCTTGCCGCTGCCGGTGGCCATCTTCACCACACAGCGCCGCCAGCTCTCGTCGAACATCTGTGCGGAAACGGCCCCAATGCTGTCGAAGCGCATCAGATCGAACTTGTCTCTGACTCCCACTGCGTCATACAGATAGACGATGGTCTCCAGCGCCTCCCGCTGGGCAAAGAAATACTGGAATGTCGCCATATCGTCATCGGCCTGTGGTAACAGGTGTGGTTTCTTGAACCACCAGTTCAGCAGGCTCTGACTGGTATCGGTTGCGTCCGCATAGCCACCATCGCGAAACGCTTTCACCTTGCGGCGCAGTTGATCCACCAGTGGTGGCATCAGTTGGTTGGCACTGGTCTCCCTCAGTGTTTCGTCCGCCGGGAACCAGCGAATGTCCGGGTCGAGGATGGTATAAGGGGAATCGGGGAAGTCTTTGTGTAATGCCATTACTTCTCCTCCAGACTCTGGATGCTCTGGTCTTCTGCCAGCACACGCATTTGCTGGATCGCGATCCGGTTAAGCCGGGTCAGACGTTCGGACTGAGCAAGACCTTCGTTGATAAAGTGTGCGTTCAGACTTTCCATGTTCGCCAGACATACCAGTTGCGCACCATTGGCGAAGTCACGGATATTGCCTTTTCCCCCGGATTGGCCTCACGCCACTGCTTCGCGGTTTTGCCGAATAGCGCCATATTCAGTACATCCGCTTCGGAAGCATAGACGAAACCAATCTGTTGTGGCGTCAACTCATCAGGGATCAGGTTTTCCTGGATGGCATCGGTATGGATGCGGTAATTAATGCGCACCAGATTGCGGCGGATATCCCAGCCCAGTTGTTGCTGCTCGGTCTCCTTGAGGCGCTGGAACTCCTTAATCAGATACAGTTTGAACTTGACTGAAACCCAGGCGGCGAACTCGAAGGCGATATCCCTGTGGGCGAAGGTGCCTCCATAGCGGCCTGTTCTGGCTACGATACCCACTGCACCAGTCTGGGCACACCAGCGCCTGGGGGTTAGCGAAAAACTGTTAAGGCCGGCTTGATTTTTAATTCCATCGAATTCGATGGAATTAAAATCGGGATTATTCAGATGTTCCCAAATACCCAGAAATTCGATGGTATTCCGGTTACGCATCCAGTTCTGAATAATGTAGTCACCTCGTTCCGTATCCCTGTGCCGTGCAATATCGGTCAAAGAGATAAAATCCTCCTCCTCGATGCGGGCAATTTTGACCGGGGTCGCCAATACATCAATTTCACGATTCTTCCGGCTCACACCGATACCTCCATGATGGTCATCGTATCATTGCCGAAGATATCGACTACCTTCACCGCCACCTTGCGCCGGCCCGGCGGGCATTCATGGGCGACGCTGATCAATTCCAGTGAACGGTCTTTTTTGGTGCGGAAGCTCTGCCACTCGTTTTCGAAGACGTAATCGCCGGTCCACTGTTGCCGGGTTTCGCCGGTCTCCGGGTCCTGCACCCGGATGATTTCGCGCTTGCTCTCAAAGTCGAAGTCCACGCTCCAGTAATCGATCCAGTCGGTCCATTGCCGGGTCAGTAGATCGCGGGTGATCACGCCGTCCTTGTTGGCACTGACCTTCACGATCTGGCCATGCTCCACCACGATCCTGCTGCCTTTCTTTTTCAGGCTGGCCTCGGCACCGGAATCCTGTGAATAAAACACCGAAAAATCGGTCAGCTCCACTGCCAGCGTTGGAAGTCCCTTCGATTTCCCCCCTGACAAGGGGGGATTAAGGGGGGTTAGGGATTGAGGAGGCTCCCTTTGAGCAATCCAGGCAGCAAGATCAGAATGCACACCCTCCAGATTATTCAGGATATCCCGATTGGTATAACGCAGGACAGTAATGCCCAAATGATTCAGCTTTTTTGTTCTTGTTTCATCGTAATCTGCCTGTTCGGCATGGGAATCACCGTCAATTTCAATGGCCAGCATCAATTCGGCACAATAAAAATCAACAATGTACTTGTCCAGCGGTTTCTGCCGGGTAAATTTCAAATCGCCAAGGCGCTGGCCCTGCAAAACCTCAAACCACAGTTTTTTCTCGGCGGGCGTTGGATTCTTTCTGTTTTCGCGGGCTTTTTCCTTGAGGGAGGAGTCGTAAGGGATGTAACCCCCCTTGCCCCCCTTGTCAGGGGGGTAATAAATGTGTGGCTTGACCTCGATGAAGGAAACGTCATGGAATACCACCTGATTTTTCTCCACTGCCCGTTTGTCGAACACATCGGCGGGGATGTATTTCGGGGAAATATCGATACCCTTTGATCGGGCATCGTCCAGTGCGTTGGGGAACAGCCCCATTTCAAACTCGAAACCAAGGATATCGACCCGGGTGATGTGCTTCTTGCGGCACTCCCGGATAACCTCTTCGATAAACAACCGGGTCACCGGCAGATTCACAGGCCCCACTGCCACCAGCCGCCCGGCGCGTTTGCCATGAAAGCACTCGAATTGTTCTACTTTTTCGGCCCGGTAGGCACGCAGGATCAGTTCGAGGAATGCGGCTTCTTTTTCTTCCTGTTGTTTTCGTGCGATTTTTTCACGAACCCCCTCTAACTCCCCCTTGTCAGGGGGAGAATTACTTTGTGCCTCCTTGTCAGGGAGAGAATTACTTTGTACCTCCTTGTCAGGGAGAGAATTATTTTGTGCTCCTTTTTCTGGGAGAGAATTATTTTGCTCTCTTTTATCAAGAGCAGGGCTATTCTGTCCCTTTGACTCAAGGGAGGAGCCATTATGCCTCCCTGACTCAAGTGAAGAGTCACTATGCTCCCCTGACTCAGAGGAAAAGCTATTATGCCCCCCTGATAAGGGGGGTTGGGGGGTTACACCGATAAAATGCTGGCGCTCATACCGGCCCAGATTAAGAATCTCGAAGGCACGGTAATCCCGACCTTCATCTTTTAACTGGCGCTGCACGCCAATCAGGCGCTTGCGGGTGGTGTGGATGGCGAACTTACCCAGGTCGGTGGCGATCCACTTGCGACCCAGCTTTTCCGCGACGGCGGCCGTGGTGCCGGAACCACAGAAAAAATCGGCGACCAGATCGCCTTCGTTGGAGGAGGCTTTGATGATGCGTTCGAGGATCTTTTCATGTTTTTGCGTCGGATAGCCAACCCGTTGTGGATCTTTCTGCTGGATATGACTTATATCGGTCCAGACATCAGCAGGCGTTACCTTTTCATCATCGTAATACTTATAGATTTTTCCTGCCGACTTGATGCTCCAATATTTTCGCCCATCAAGATCTTGTCCGCGCTTCATGTTATTGCGCTTTTTTTCACCCCTGGGTATGCCAACTGCATCGGCATTAAATATCCAGTTCTTGCTGTTAGTATAAAGATAAATGCTGTCATGCTTGCGTGAAAATAGTCTTTCCTGACGTCCACCACTTTGATAGTGCCAGACAATCTCATTTCGATGGTTATCTTTCCCAAAGACTTCATCCAACGCCAAACGAATATAACTATTTACCCGCCAATCACAATGCACATAAATGCTCCCATCTTCTGCCAGTAAATCGCGCATTAAAATCAGCCGCTCGTAGATCATGGCGATAAAGGAGTCTGCGCCTTTGCCCCAGGTGTCGCGGTAGGCGATTTCTTCGAGGATGTTGGGTTTTTTGGTGAAGGTTTCGGTTTGTCTAACCCCCTCTGACTCCCCCTTATCAGGGGGAGGATTATTTTGTGTTTCCTTGTCAGGGGGAGAATTATTAACCCCCTCTAACTCCCCCTTGTCAGGGGGAGAATTACTTTGTGCCTCCTTGTCAGGGGGGGAATTATTTTGTGCTTTCCTGTCATGGAGAGAGCTGTTTTTCTCCCCCCTGACAAGGGGGGATACAGGGGGGGTCCCGCCAACTTCAATATCCATTGAAAAATCAGCACCCACATCGAACGGCGGGTCAATATAGATCAGCTTCAGGCCGCCCTGTTTTTCGATTTCCTCACGCAGCGGGCCGTTTTTGAGGGAGGACAGAATGAGTTTGTTGTCGCCCCAGATCAGTTTGTTGGTCCAGCCCCTGAGTTGGCGTCCCCGGTTGTCCATGGTGAACAGATCGGATTGCAGTGCCGCCTGTTCCGGCTTCTCGGCCCGCGGTTCGTCCACCTGTTCAATGGTCTGGAACGGCAGTACGATGTTGCATACTTCGCTGCTCTTGCCATTCCAGACCAGTTCCACCTCGCGTTTTTCATCGAACAGCAGAAAGCGGTATTTGTCCGGCAGCGGTTTGTCCGCTTCCAGGTATCGCAGAATATCGCGCTTTTCGTTGTCGGTGAGTTTTAGCGAACCGCGCCCGGCAGGACTATTGCTTTTGCCATTGCCTGATTTTCCATTGCCTGCCATACCGGATTTCTTCGTGTCTGTTGTTCCTGATTGAGCAGAACCATCAGAAAGCGGGGGAAGCCGGGCGGAGGGTTTGGGTCTCCGCCGGGCTTCCCTCATTGGGGTTTGAGATTAGTTGCTGTAATACATATCAAACTCAATTGGGTGTGTCGTCATGCGCATACGGGTGACTTCTTCCATTTTCAGTTCGATATAGGCATCGATCAGGTCGTCGGTCATCACGTTTCCGGCTTTCAGGAAGTCCCGGTCTGTGTCCAGTGCTTCCAGGGCCTGATCCAGGGAGTGCGCTACGGTGGGGATTTTCTTTTCTTCTTCCGGTGGCAGGTCGTACAGGTCTTTGTCGGCGGGGGCACCGGGATCGATCTGATTCTGGATGCCGTCCAGGCCGGCCATCATCATGGAGACGAATGTCAGGTAGGGGTTGCCTACGGAGTCGGGAAAGCGCAGTTCAATACGACGCGCCTTCTGGTTGGCGACCCATGGGATACGGACCGAGGCGGAGCGGTTGCGGGCGGAGTAGGCCAGCAGCACGGGGGCTTCGAAACCCGGCACCAGCCGTTTGTAGCTGTTGGTGGTGCCGTTGGCAAAGGCGTTAATCGCACGGGCATGTTTGAAGATGCCGCCGATATACCACATGGCTTCCTGAGACAGGCCACCGTATTTGTCGCCGGCGAAGATGTTTTCTCCATTCCGTGAGATGGACTGGTGGACGTGCATCCCGGAACCGTTGTCGCCAACCAGTGGTTTGGGCATAAAGGTGGCGGTTTTGCCGTAGGAGTGGGCGACATTGTGGGTCACGTATTTTTGTATCAGTATCTGGTCGGCGCGATGTACCAGAGTATTGAATCGGGTGCCGATTTCACATTGACCGGCAGTTGCGACTTCGTGGTGATGCACTTCGGTGACGATGCCCATTTCTTCCATGACCAGACACATGGCGGCCCGCATGTCGTGCAGTGAGTCAACCGGGGGAACCGGGAAGTAGCCGCCTTTGACGCCGGGGCGATGACCGATGTTGCCGTCTTCGTAGAATCGTTCGGAGTTCCATTCGGCTTCTTCGGAGTCAACCTTGACGAATGAGCCGCCCATATTGGCTCCCCAGCGGACATCGTCGAATACAAAAAATTCAGGTTCGGGGCCGAAGAAGGCTGCGTCTCCGATGCCGGTCGATTGCAGGTAGGCTTCGGCACGTTTGGCGACGGAGCGCGGGTCACGACCGTAGCCTTCCATGGTGGAGGGTTCCAGAATGTCGCAGCGAATGATCAGGGAGGCTTCCTCTGCAAACGGGTCCATGACGGCTGTTTCCGGTTCGGGCATCAGGATCATGTCTGATTCATTAATGCCTTTCCAGCCGGCAATGGATGAGCCATCAAACATTTTGCCTTCTGTGAAGAAGTCTTCGTCGATGGTGTGGGCGGGCACGGTAACGTGTTGTTCCTTGCCCAGGGTGTCGCAAAAACGCAGATCAACAAATTTGGCATCCTGATCTTTTATCATGTTCATAACATCAGTTGACATCGTACTTCTCCTTGAATGTTTGACTTAAGGTCACTCTGAGCATGTCCATTCCGGACTTGCCAGAGTGTGTTTCTCGAAATCAATGGCTTGCTGACATTGATCGTGGCGATATATTCCCGTATCGCAAAAGCTCCAGATACATCAGGGCTTCCGCAGGAGGCACCCAAAGCTGCTTTCTGTACGGTAAATCGATATGTCAGCAGCCCGCACGAATGCCTGAGAGGAATATGGCACCGTTTATGGATGATAGCGCATCTGCATGACAGGTTCAAGTGATATGTGGCCTGATATCGGGGGGGGCATCTCAAAATGCACCCAGTTAGCCTGTGTTGGTCACCGGATATGATGGAAAGGCTGTCCGGGTCTTATTTCTGGAGCCATGCTTTCACCGGATTCAGGTTCGTCTCAGCTATTCAGGGAGCGGGACGCTATTTCAAGTACATCTCTGGAAAGACCTTCCGTTTTCAGAATTTTGTTTAGCTGTTCCTGCATGAGTTGTTGGCGCGGTTTGTTGTATTGCTTCCAGCGACTGAAAGTGCTGGTCAGCCGCGCGGCAATCTGTGGATTCAGTGGGTCCAGCGTCATGATCTGTTCCGCAATAAATTCGTAACCACTGCCGTCACCGGCATGAAAATGTTGGGGATTGCCACCGGCGAAGGCACCGATCAGGGCGCGTACTTTATTGGGGTTTTTGAGGTTAAATGCAGGGTGCCGGGTGAGTGTTTTGACTTGGTCCAGTGTGCCCGGCAGCTCGCTGATGGCTTGTATCGAAAACCATTTGTCCATGACCAGGGCTTCGTCCTGCCAGCGGTCATAAAAGCTGTTTAACGAGGTTTCGCGCACCGGATCATCTACGTTGTTTAAACAGGCCAGTGCGGCGATGGTATCTGTCATGTTATTGCCCTGCCGGAATTGTCCGACACAGATTGACATGATTTCTTCGCTGATTTGATCGCGGGGCGGGGACATCAGGTAGCCAAGGCAGGTATTGCGCAGTGCTCGCTGCCCCATTTTATCCGGCTCGATGGCGTAGTCGCCGGGTTGGGTGAGAGCGTTATACCGGTCGATCAGTTCGTTGTGTAGTTGCGTTGCAATGGCTACGCAGAAGGCTTTTCTGACTCGATAAATTCGATCCGGTTCTGCTGATGGACGCTCGTCAGCAAGCAGTCCTTCCGCGGGTAGTCGGAAAATTTCTGCAACCAGTGCCGGTTTCAGTTCCTGATTGATCAGTATATGGCGCAGGGCTTCAATAAAGGCAGGTTCTACTGTAATCGTGTCGTGGTTGAATTGTGGCACCATTAGCCGGACAGCCAGTGTTTGCGCTGCATCCCAGCGGTTGAATTCATCGTTGTCATGCGCCATTAAAAAGCATAGTTCATGGATGGATCGTTCCATTTTGAGCTTTACCGGTGCAGAAAAGCCACGCAGAAGGGAGGCAGTTGGTTTTTCCGAAATGCGGGTAAAAGTGAATGTCTCCATTTTTTGCCTGACATGCAGTACATGCGATGTATCGGTTTCGTTGTCTGCATTTTTCAGCGTCAGTGGTATCGCGTCTCCCGCGCCGGACAGCAGCCCCATGCGCAGGGGGATATGCAGAGCGGCCTTGTCCTGTTGGCCCGGAGTATCCGGTATTGTCTGTTCAATGCTCAGGGTGTATTCCTGCCTGTCGGCATCATGGCTTTCTGTCACGGTCAGTTCCGGTGTGCCGGCAGTGGAGTACCATCGCCTGAATTGTTTCAGATCATGGTCACTGGCGTCTTCCATGGCACGAATGAAATCGTCTGTGGTCACTGCCTGTCCGTCATGTCGTGAGAAGTACAGGTCGGTACCCTTGCGGAATATTTCGGGGCCAAGCAGGTTGTAAATCATACGCACGACCTCGGCACCCTTGTTGTATATCGTCAGGGTGTAAAAGTTATTGATTTCCGCATAGTGGTCAGGACGGACAGGGTGGGCCATCGGGCCGGCATCTTCTCTGAACTGGTGGGTGCGGAGTATGTTGACATCCTGGATGCGCTTGATGCCGCGGGCACTCATGTCGGCAGAAAATTCCTGATCACGAAAAACCGTAAAACCTTCTTTGAGACTGAGTTGAAACCAGTCACGACAGGTCACACGATTGCCGGACCAGTTATGGAAATATTCGTGACCAATGACGCCTTCTATATTCTGGTAATCGGCATCGGTCGCTGTATCGGGACGGGCCAGTATGTATTTGGAATTGAAGATATTGAGCCCCTTGTTCTCCATGGCACCCATGTTGAAGTCATCAACGGCCACGATATTAAAGACATCCAGATCATATTCCCGGCCATAGATCTGTTCATCCCAGCGCATGGCGTTGATGATTGAGCGCATGGCATGTTCGCATTTGTCGGCATTGTGCGGTTCAACGTAGATATTCAGGCCGATATGCCGGCCGGATGTGGTTGTCAATTCGTCGTGCAGGCAGGCCAGATCGCCTGCGACCAGGGCAAACAGGTAGCAGGGTTTTGGGTGGGGGTCATGCCAGACGGCATAGTGGCGGGCATGACCTTCGTTGTCGGGTTCGGCGTCCCCGGATTGCTGCGGGTTGCCGTTAGACAGCAGTACCGGGTATTTCATCCGGTCGGCCAGTATGGTGACTGTGTAGATAGACAGTATGTCCGGGCGATCCGGGAAAAAGGTGATCTTGCGAAAGCCCTCGGCCTCGCACTGGGTACAGAAGTTTCCTCCGGATTGATACAGACCCATCAAAGAGGTATTGCTGGCAGGGCTGACGCTGACGACCGAGGTAATCTCGCATTCATCTGGAATATCCTCCATGGTCAGGCAAGAGTCTGTCAGTTGATACCGGGATTCGTCCAGCGGCTGACCATTCAGCGAGATGGCCTTCAGCACCAGCTCCTCGCAGTCCAGCTTTAATGCCTGCTTTTTCGCTTCCGGATTACGACGGACTGTCAGGGTGGATGTCACTTCAGTCGCATGACTGTCCAGCACGAATTTCAGGTCAACGGCATCCACCCACCATGCAGGCGGCTGATAATCCTTCAGATATACGGTGCCGGGAACGGCTGTTTCGGCAGTGTTGGCATCAGGCATTTTCTGGTTTCCAGTGTTTGGCTTCAGCCAGCCATTATAGAGAACTGCTCAAGAATCAGGGAAGCGCTGATTTAATTCGGGTTTTCTGTAGTTCCGCGTTAGGCGTTAGAATAAAAAAATAAAAAATATTTTACCGGGGGACAAAAAGAAGACATAATGGCCTCAAATAAACCCCTTGTTAAGCACAATTATCAATTATTAAGGATTGCCTGCATGTGCGACACCCATCCGTTGGAGTTGTTGAGAACAGCCAGACACCGTTATACCCAGAAACAGCTGGCTGAAATTCTTGAGGTTGATGTTAGAACGGTGCGCAGATGGGAGGTCGGGGAAAGTGACCCACCTCCATATCTCTCGGACGCCATTCGTCAACGCATACTACCTCTTGTAGATAGTGGTAATGATGACATTAAATTCAGGTTCATCGATCTTTTTGCCGGTATCGGAGGTATTCGATCAGGTTTTGAGCATCACGGGGGGCAGTGTGTCTTTACAAGCGAATGGAATAAATTTTCCAGGAAAACCTACCTGGAAAATTTCTCTGAATCTTCAAGTCATACGCTTGTTGGCGATATAACAAATGTTGACGAAGAGGATATTCCGGATCACGAAGTGTTATTAGCCGGATTTCCTTGCCAGCCATTCAGTATTGCCGGTGTTTCAAAGAAGAATGCCTTGGGGCGTCCCCATGGCTTTGAATGTACGACTCAAGGAACATTGTTTTTTGATGTTGCCAGAATCATCGCAGAAAAAAAACCAAAAGCATTTTTGCTGGAAAACGTAAGAAATCTTGTGTCGCATGACAAAGGTAATACCTTTCGGGTTATTTTGCAAACGCTTCGTGAGCAGCTGGGTTATGAAGTTCATTATAAGGTGATTGATGGTCAACATTTTGTTCCACAACATCGAGAGCGTATCCTGATAATAGGATTCAGGGATAAAACAGAGTTTTCCTTCGATGATCTCCAGCTTCCTGAAAAAGGTCAGGTGAAGCTATCCGCTATCCTTCACCCGCAAGATGGGAGCGAGCACCCGGAGGCACCCTACACAACAGGGAAAATGGCAAAAGTAAATGCCAAATACACTTTAACCCCACACCTATGGGATTATCTTAAAGCCTATGCAGAAAAGCATAAAAAGGCGGGAAATGGTTTTGGTTATGGGTTGGTGAACAGCGATAGCGTCACCCGAACCTTATCGGCGCGATACTACAAGGACGGTTCGGAGATCCTTTTGTCTCAGGGCAAACGTAAACGCCCACGACGACTGACTCCCAGGGAGTGCGCAAGACTGATGGGATTTTCCGATAGCTTCAAGATTCCGGTCAGTGATACACAAGCCTATCGACAATTTGGCAACAGCGTCGTTATACCTGTAATACAGGAGGTTGCCCGCATTATGATTCCTCATGTGGTAACCTTGTGTAACGAAGAAAAAGGGGGAATTGGGCAGGTATCCTTGTTTTCATGACAGATGTAGTCGATATAAAAACCAGAAGGCGAATGATGTCTGGTATTGGTGGTAAGAATACCAGGCCAGAGCTGCTCATTAGAGGCCAGCTGCACAGAAGGGGCTTTCGATTCCGTTTGCATGATGCGAAACTTGCAGGCAGGCCAGATATTGTTTTGAAAAAATATCAGGCTGTTATATTCATTCATGGATGCTTTTGGCATCGACATGAATGTTATTTATTCAAATGGCCAAAAACGCGTCCTGAATTTTGGAAAAAAAAGATAAATGCAAATTATCAACGCGATCAAAAGATATTGGATGCTCTTGACAAATCAGGTTGGAGAGTCTGTATTGTATGGGAGTGTGCTATAAAAGGAGCAAAAAAAGATATAGCTTCCGTTGTAGATAAATTAGCCGGCTGGCTTATAAGTAGTGATCGTCTATTGGAGATTGGCGAATGAAAAAAGGCTATCTATCGCAATATTTTGATGGGGCTGCTATTAAAATATTGAGTCCAGTTGAGGCGGATACTTTAGCCTCGAATCAACATGAGTTCAACGGTGTTAAAGAGTTAAGAAGTATTCTCGGAGAGCCGGAAGACAAGAAGAAATATAAAGCCAAGTTTCTTTATCTTACAGATCATGATGATAAACCAATAGCCGAAGATGGCTTCTTGACTTGGTATGATGCCCGGCAAAAAGCGCGCTCCGAGCGGCATATTATGCGCTGGGAGTACAGACTGTATTTTCCGACCACTCTCATATCTCAGCGTGCCAATGCTGGTGATATTCTGGTAATCGCCAAGCAGTCGGACAATACGCTATTGGCAATAGTCGCCGAGGCAGATACAACTATAGCACAACAAATTGTCTGGCTGTTTAGTTTTTCTGATTTATCTTGCCCACGATTTTCAGTTCGGAGGGAGCTGGAGACAGAGCAGGACAGAATCGAATTTGCCACAAGATTCATCCTTGAAAATATTGGCATAAATATAGAGATTGATGAAGAAACATATCTCGATGATATGCTGAAAAAATTTAATGGTGCCTTTCCTGCAACAAAAGTGTTTTCTGACTATGCCAGATCAACACTGTCAGATATAACGCCACATGAGGGCCATGACGCAGCATTAATGGCATGGATGGAAAGAGAGGAGATGCTCTTCCGCACTCTGGAAAGGCACATCATTGGCGAAAGACTGGCACAAGGTTTTAATGATGATGTAGATGTCTTTATATCGTTTTCACTTTCTGCGCAAAATCGAAGAAAAAGCCGTGCCGGGCTTGCGCTGGAGAATCATATTGAAGCTCTGTTTCAGGAGTGCGGAGTCAGATATTCAAGAACACCGATAACAGAAAATAGATCAAAACCGGATTTTATCTTTCCGGGGCATGATAAGTATCATGATCCTGAATTCAACAAGATTGATCTTACAATGCTAGGTGTTAAATCATCCTGTAAAGACAGATGGCGGCAAGTATTGACCGAAGCTGATCGAATAAAAAGGAAGCATCTTCTGACTCTTGAGGCGGCAATCAGCAAAAATCAAACTGATGAAATGGAATCCAAGGAATTGCAGTTGGTTTTGCCAGAAGAGCTGCATAAATCCTACTCATCCGAACAACGATCATGGCTGATGACTATTTCTGAATTTATAGATCATGTTCTTTCAAGGCAGTGATGGCCAGCATTAATCCGCTTTTGGCTGTCGATGAGCTTTGGCAATGAAATTAACCAATATTGCCAGCCTTGATTCAGAAATAACCTCGACAGGAAGGATTAGACAGGTTTTTGTTGGATTTACAGGAGCTTTTTGAGCTCTTTAACGGACTGACATAACGAGATGTTTTCTGACCTTGCCGGATAACATTGAAGCCTGCTTTTTTCAGCGCGCGTATGGCTTGCTGATGGTTTACGCCAGAAATCTTTGGCATTTTTATACAGCAACTTCAATTTCACGAATGTCCTTACTTGCACAGGATGCTGATATAGCCGCCAGATAGTCTTGAATGGCTTCATTGATATTATCCAGCGCCTCTTTTTCGGTCTCTCCCTGTGACCAGCAACCGGGTAATCCTGGGCATGAGACGCTATAGCCTCCATCTGATCTGTTTAGTATGACCTTATATTTCATTAGTCTCCGTAGCGTTCACCAAACCTGACAGTAAATCAGGTGCTATCTGGTCAACCTTCTTGTCGTACTCGCTTTGGTTTGAATGCGAGAACACCTAACAAATAATACTACTACAGGAAATTTATGGGAATTATCCCGATTAGTTGACAAAGTCAACCTCCCGGTCCATTTCACGCTTCACAAGCCGACCAATTCCCGGAGGCCGGTTCTCTTGTCTGAGAACAATTCAAGAATATCATAAAACCAGTGCCTGTCAATTAATCGGGATAATTCCCTTTTATTTCATCCCTGACAAAATCGATTTTATTCAATACTCCTACTTTGACTCCCTATGAAAGTTTCATTGTAGCTTTAACGACCAGACTCCTCGGCAACAATGAAATATAGCGGAATCACTATCCCAAGCGGCACCCTGCTATGTTTTTTTCAGCCTTGGTCGGAAGTGAAACTGACGAGTTAAACTCAACAGGCTTTTCCCAGTCAATAGCTCCACCATTATCACAAAACAGGCCGCCAAACTCCAATGTAAATGTATTAATTCGTTTTGAGCATGCATTGATAAAACCACCATTTCTCTTTTTAGGTTTCTTTCCTAGTGGCTCAATAATGTCAGCATAAAGACCGCTATTCCCTGATATGAATTCCCAAAATTTTGGCCCACAATATTTGAGACAATCACCTTTGTCGGGATTATTTTTACAACCATAGCAGCACCTATGCACATATACAACGCTTAATCTCGAATTACTGGTCCATACTGCCATCGAGTACAGTGCTTTGTTAGGCGATTTTTTTAATATAGAACGATGCAGGCTCTCGTTCAGGCAACAAGAACGGCGCTACCATTTTAAGTTCTCTATAATGATTATGGTATAAAAAATTGAGAGCACCTATAATTTTCCAACTGTCATTGTTAGAAAGAAACGCCTCAAAAAGATATTGTTCATTCCAGAATCTAACCCTGTCAATCAAAAATTTCTTAGGATAATTCTTGGGAGAAAAGATATCATGAGCATGCACGATTACACCTTTATTGAGAGATGGGAGCAGTTCGAGATATGCAAAAAGAACATCACCCTGTGGGCGTATAATATGTGACGAATCAATAAATAAGATGTCATTTGCCTGTAGTTGATAAAAGAATGAAAGCTCCATTTCCTCAATGCTTTTTCTGATCACAGGTATTGCAATTTTCTCTAGCCAAGGGATTTCATAAGGTTCAATACAAATATACTCACAGGTATAATTTGGATCTTCCGTATGATTCATGTTGATGGCCTTAGTTGCCATTAGAGTGGAGAATCCACCGCCAATCTCAAATATTCTCTTTGGCTTAATAGCGCGAATTATTTGATACCAATACTCAGCATCTCCTGATTTGAACATACTGTTGTTTAAATAAAATTCCAGAGGGCCTTGTTTTTCTTTATGGGAAAATGGAAGGTTCAAAAGTTCTTGGGAAAATGTAAGTCGCCCAAGCAGTTTCAATTGCTCTGAAATGTTCCAGTCTATTCCTTGCAAATTTCTGTCTTGAGAGAAGTCTAATCTCGGATTCGAATGATCAAATTTTGGCTCGTAGTAATGATTTTGAATAGGAAATACTCCTATTTTCATCAACGCGCTCTTGCAGAGTGGCAACCTGTGCATTCCGATTCTGCGAATGTTTTTCAGTAGCCATGCAGCTGGGTAAACAAGTGGCATCAAAATTATGTCTGCTGCATACGCAAGCGCCTTTCTTATCAAGTTTTTCATTAGTTCTGATGTATATCTCTTTAGTACGCCTAACGCTTGTGCTCGAGCGCCCCTTTTCGTTGATAAAGCCAACCCCCCCCCCCCCCCCGATCCATTCCACACGCTGCCTTACCTCAGCGCCGCCTCCATGGACAGCAACCCCATTCATTTCCAGTATCCGAACGGCCATATAGATCAGATAGGATTTATCGCTTGGCGTCATCGCGGCATGGATGACTCGATTCAAGGCAGGATGCTTGGCTTCGATCAAGTCCAGCCAGGCAACATCCACATCCTGTAAGGTCCATGTGTCCTTAAACGCTGCTCCAGCGGCCGGACTGCCGATTGGTGCCGCATAGTTGGTTCTGGAGTTGAAGGGAGGATCCAGATAGATCAGGTCCACGCTGCCTGAGTTCATCCCGCGCATAATGGGGAGATTATCCCCTGTCCAGATGGTCTGATTGGCCCAGTTAGCGGACATAACGATGTCCACTCCAAGGCACTGTGAGGGTAGGGACTCTTAATAGGACTGGCTTCCCTTCTATTTTATCATACTTTACGGCTATCGGATGCAGACTATCGACCATAGACATATCATGACACCCGCTGTCTGCACCACCGTGCTGCGGCCGCTTTCTTTGCTATATCCGATCGCTGTGTTTTATCCAGTTTGGAATGACGCGCTTTTGCGCCTTTCTGACCACCTTTGCGCTTGCCAGCGTTCACATACTCCTCCTCAATCTCACCGGTCGCAACCTTCATAACATGGACAGCATTGGCAATGACGTCAGTCGGTCGCTTTTCACCGTTTGGGCCTATTCGCATGTCAATATCCTCAACATAATGGAAACGCTTTTACATCAGCGTACTACGCTTTAATAGAATAAATTTCAACAAAAATCAATGGCATTCATTCACGACTAAAGTAACATAACGTCCTGTCAAAACACACCAGCGCAGACATATTAACTCCATTCTTGAATGAGAAAAAGTCAAACTGATACACTACCGGATAATTCCCAAATTTATCCATATCCTTATTCCCTGACAAATCTAACGTCAGGCATAACGGGCCGAAAGGATCGCACAGCAACTTCTATCGGTTGCCGGTGAGCTTGAGCATTGAAATGGATGGGAACAGAAATCTCATCACCCTGATGGCGGAAGGGCCAACATAACAAAAAAGCCCCATGACACTTCAGGTTTGTTGGCTCATCCTTTGATTATTCCTTTTTCTTAACCAGTGTTACCTGAATTGACTGGATTTTATATTATAATATCATTATATTCTTATTCTCCGATTAAATTGATTCTCTGGGAGAATGATAATGAAAGCACGTATTTTGGCGATTCTTTTCGGTTTGCTGGTCAGTATGAATGCTGCCGCAGGCTGGTTTGGTAACAATAGCGGTTATCGGGGCGGCAACGATTGGCCGGAGTGGACGCCCATGTACTGGATGGAGGAGATGATGGACGGTTGGGACAATAATGATGATTACTATGGTTACGGGCCATACGGTTATGTGCCCAATCCTTATATGATGCAGCCTTATCAACCTCATCCATACCCAATGGCTCCCGCTCCTGTGGCTCCTCAGGCCGCTCTGCCTGCTCCGATGGCTCCTCAGACACAGTAGAGTACCGGTCTTCGGTTAAAGAAACCCCACCCTTTTCAGGGTGGGGTTTCTTTATGCCGTATAATTCTTTTCTTTCTCCTGACCTGCGCTTTTTTTCAGGCTAAACTATGGTTGGCGGGCTGCATCATCGGCTTGTACGCATGTCAGTGGAATGCTTGATGTGCCTGTCTTTGTTTAGGTTTATGATAGCGGTATGGAAATTCGACGGAGGGTCGAAATGAAAAGGATCAAGACAACTTTAACAGCGTTGATATTCGGGCTGTTTATCAGTACTGCTGCCGGTGCCCAGTGGTGGGGCAACAGTTATGGTTATCCGGGCGGCAATGACTGGCCGGAGTGGACGCCCATGTACTGGATGGACGAAATGTCCGATGGCCGGTATAACAATGGGGACTGGTGGCATTATGGAGGCGGCCCTTGGGGCGGTGTACCCTATGGAGGTAATCCTTGGGGTAGCTCTTGGGGAAGTCCCTGGAGTAGTTCATGGGGTAATGCTCCGTGGGGCGGTAGTACCTGGGGCGGTTCTCCATGGAGTGGTCCCTGGGGTGGCGGCGGCCCCTGGAATCGTTCCTGGGGTTATTACTGAGACCTGTTTTCCCGGCAGTGGTACTCCTCTGCCATTAGAGCACGGATGGGTGCTGTTACGATGTCGATAAAGGCGGATAAATGGATCAGGCGCATGGCGCGGGAAGAGGGTCTGATTTCTCCTTTTGAGGAAAGTCAGATTCGTCAGGGCGATAAGGGCGAGCGCCTGATTTCCTATGGTGCATCGAGCTATGGCTATGATGTGCGTTGCGCCGATGAATTCAAAATTTTTACCAATATCAATTCGGCGGTTGTTGATCCTAAAAATTTTGATGCCAACAGCTTTGTCGATTTCAGGGGCGATGTCTGTATTATCCCGCCGAACTCTTTCGCGCTGGCACGTACTGTTGAGTATCTCAGGATTCCACGCCACATCCTGACGGTATGTCTGGGCAAATCGACCTATGCTCGTTGTGGCATTATCGTTAATGTGACTCCACTTGAGCCTGAGTGGGAAGGGCACGTTACGCTGGAATTTTCCAATACGACGCCATTACCGGCGAAAATTTATGCGAATGAAGGGGTGGCTCAAATGCTGTTTTTCGAGTCGGATGAGGTATGTGAAACATCGTATCTGGACCGTGGTGGTAAATATCAGGGACAAACCGGAGTGACTCTGCCAAAGGCATGAAACAGGGGCCGGTTATGGCCGGTCGCCCGGCCCGGTCAAGCCGCCTGTATTATCCCTCGCAGTGATATTGAAACAGCCCCTGCGGATGTGTAGAGTGCCCCGTCTCGCACGTTGAAACAGCTTCAGACTGGCGTTGTTTTCCTGGTGATCGCTCAGGTGATTTGTCATGGCCTCCGAATTTATGTCTCTGGTGCGCCGGTTTGAGATTCAGGCGGCGCTAACACCTGATCATGTCGCTGCTTCATGCGAAACAGATATCATCACTTATAAAGAGCTGGATAAAAGATCCAGCCAGATTGCGCACTATCTGATATCAGGCAGTGCCGGACAGGCGTTACGGGTCGCCCTGTACATGGGTAGGTCTATAGAGTTTGTTGTGGCCGTCATCGGGGTATTAAAAGCCGGCGGGGCTTATGTGCCGATCGATTCGAGCATGCCGCCAGAGCGGAGCAACTCCATATTAAATGACTGTTCCCCTCATGCTGTCATAACGATGGCCGGGTTTGGCCAAAATCTGATAACGGACGCTGTCGTGATCAATATCGATGCTGACTGGTCGCTGATAGGCAGGCAGCCGGTTGATTCTCCGGATGTGTCTGTACAAGCCGATGATATGTTATGTGTTGCCTATACGGCTGGATTGACAGGTCGCTCAAAGGCGGTACAGAGTACTTATCGAGGCATTGTTAATCATTTGGACTGGGTATGGGAGGAGTATCCGTACAATGATGGCGAGCTGGCCTGTCAGAGAATATCTGTCAGTGTTGTGGGTCATATTGTCGAACTGTTCTCTCCGCTGTTAAAAGGGGTGACGCTTGTTATCCTGTCTGACGTACAGGCAGGCAGTGTGCTTGAGCTTGTCAAAATAGTTGCGGCAAAAAATATAACGAGAATTACTCTGACGCCATCTCTGTTGAAGTCCGTATTGTCTGTTTCATCAGAGCAGATGTTTCATCTTTCAGGGTTGAAATATGTATTTTGCAGTGGTGAAGCATTATCTGCACCGGTTGCGCGGCTTTTTTATCAACGATTCAAACATGCGCACCTGATCAATATATACGGCGCTACTGAAGTCGGTGCTGGTGTTACATGGCATGAAGTAAAGAGACTTCATATGGATCATGTGCTGGCGTATTTTTCAAAGTCTGCTGAATCTCTGCCTGATCATGATCCGGGTGGTATGCCGTCGCCCGGAGACAGGCGAGGCCATGAGATTACTACGCCGGATATGCCTGTGAATGAGCTTGCCTCTCGCTTTATGAATACCGGGATGGCAGATCATCCGTTGGGCATGACGGAGTATTTTGAGTGGTTCAAAAACGAGGTTATGCCTTATTCGATCAATACAGCCTCACCGCTCTATATCGGGCACATGACATCGGCATTGCCCGACTTTGTCCATGATGTGAGCCGATTGATTTCTCGAATGAACCAGAATCTGGTGAAAATTGAAACAGCCAAGTCAGCAATTTTTCTGGAGCGCGAGGCGATTGCAATGCTGCATCGTTGTTTTTATGGTTTGCCGGATCCCTTTTATAAAGAGCATGTGCAGAAGGTCAATGCGAATCTGGGCCTGGTTACGACCGGCGGTACGGTTTCCAATATAACCGCTCTGATGATTGCCCGTAATCGGGCGCTGGCAAGATTGTCTGGTAATGATGATCTGTCTGCTGCCGGTTTGTATCGGATACTACAGGCCAGTGGTTATAAAGATATGGTGCTGATTGGCTCTGATCTTATGCACTACTCTATCAAAAAATCGGCTTCGGTTCTTGGTATGGGAGCCGGTAATATTATCAATGTTGCTTCCACTTCTGATGGTGCCATGGATATCCGGGATTTACATGAAAAAATTGACTATTGTCGTGAAAACAAGCTCTATATATTTGCGATAACAGGTATTGCCGGTGCTACTGAAACAGGACATATCGATCCTTTGCAGCAGATGGCAGATATTGCCAGACAATATGATATTTATTTTCATGTTGATGCGGCATGGGGTGGTGGGGGAGTATTTTCAGATAAGTATCGGAACCGTTTCAGGGGGATTGAATGTGCGGACTCAATAACATTTTGCGCACATAAACAGCTTTATCTGCCACAGGGTATCAGTCTATGCCTGTTTCGTGAGCCCGAGATGTTGAGATATGGTGCCACCACGGCAGCCTACCAGTCAACACCGGACTCCTATGATGTCGGCCGCTTCAGCATGGAGGGTTCCAGATCTGACATGGCATTACTGATACATTTATCTCTTCAGGTGATGGGAAAAAAAGGGTATGAGGCTCTATTCGATGCCAGCGTGGAGAAGTCCGTTTTGTTCGCCCGGATTATTGATTCCATGGATTGTTTTGAGCTCATATTTGAGCCGCCATTGAATATCGTTAATTACAGGTACATACCTGAAAAATATCGGGATAAACTGGTTCATGATACATTAAGTGGCGATGACCATTCTGAAATTGATGCTGTCAATCAACGATTGCAGAATGCCCAGTTTATAAAGGGATCAACGTTTGTTTCCAGTACTGTATTGAGTAATACCCGTTATGGTGCTGCCCAGCCCATAGTCGTTTTTCGTGCAATACTTGCAAACCCGCTTACTACCCGGATGGATATATTTCGGGTACTTGCAGATCAGTTAATGCTCGCCAACCGGATATGCGGTGATCACAATAACCATGAACTTCATGGAGGAGGCGAGGGGATGCCCTTTTTGGCGGATGCCTTTGCCAATAATATGTTACTGCAAGAAGAGTCGGGCGATGCGTTCATCCCGATTGGGAAACCATTGCCTGGCTGTCGGATATACCTGCTTGACGAAGATATGAAACCGGTACCCAATGGTCAGATTGGTGAAATCCATGTTGGGGGAGATGCGGTTTCGCCGGGGTACTTTCATCGGCAGAAAGCATATCCTGATCGATTTATTAAGGATCCGTTTTCCAGTGATGCCAATGCCCGTTTATTTCGTACCGGAGACAGGGGCAGGAGGCGGGCAAGTGGCGATGTGGAATATATCGGACGTTCGGATGATTTCATTAAAATCGGTGAATGCCACGTAGAGTTGTCCGGGGTTGAATCGATACTGCTGGAAATTGATCTGATCAAGCATTGTGCCATAACGACTGAAGTTGATGGAGGAATGGATAAATACCTTGTTGCCCATATTGAGCTGGTCAATAAAGAGGCAGAAAGTCGGCAACTGGACAGTATTAAATCCACTGCTGCAAAAAAGCTGCTGGAGAGTATGTTGCCCCGGAAATATCGTATCCTGGATGAAATGCCTTTCACCTTGAGTGGAAAAATTGACAGAAATAAGCTGAAAAAGGGTAAGCACTGTATTGCCGCTTGATTTTTTCAGCAAATAGTCCCTGATAGCACATTATGTTTTTCTCTGCTGTATCTGCGCAAACAGCAGATCCTTCGCGGCCAGCACGGCACCTCCGATGATCAGGATGCAGGCAATGGCAATGCGCCAGTCAGCCTGACCGACGCCTGATGCGACAAGAATCAGGGTTGAGAGCAGTGGTGCTGCATAGCTTGCTGTGCCCAGAATCCGTATATCACCATGTTTGACGCCAAAGTCCCAGGCGTAAAAGGCGGCACCAACCGGCAGCAGGCCGAGACCGGCGACAGCGAGCCACTGTACAGTTCCCTGTGGCCAGACGGTTTGTTCCAGTGCCAGATGGCAAGCTAATGAGAGAATCGCCGTTACCGCACAAAACCCGGTCACCGCATCGGTCGGAACTGTGCCGAATCGTCTCAGGAGGAGTGAATAGGCACACCAGGTAAAGGCGGCGCACAGTGCTGAACCATAACCGAGAGCGAAGCTGCTGCTGAAAGAAAAGCCGTCTTTGGCAACGATCAGAATGGTCCCTGCAAAGCCGGCCAGCGCACCGGCTATATGATGCCAGCCGAGCCGTTCTCCAGGGAAAAGTGCCGAACCGACAACGACCATCAGAGGCCAGAGATAGCCGATCAGACTCGCTTCAACAGCCGGTGCATTACGCAGCGCGGTAAAGTAGAAAAAATGATAGCCGAACAGCCCTCCGACACTGATACACCATATATACAGGGGCTGGCGCAGATTACGAAAACCTGTCGGGCTTATGGCAAGCACAAGCAATCCAGGGATGGTCGCGATCAAAAAGCACATGGCAGTAAGCTGGAAGGGTGGTACTCCTCCTGACGAAGCCGTCAACAGGGCCAGCAGTGACCACATGAGGACTGCACTAAATCCGATCAGTGTTGCTTTCATCAAATATTTTCGATTGCCCGAATACGTGCCCTAAGGATAACGGAAGCTGCCCCGACGATGATAACCGGATTCCATCAGGGACTGTTCGACCGTTGCGGCACTGAAGCTGAATAACTCTGCCCGTTCAATCCGGTAGGCCGACTGCGAATTGCTGCCACTTTCGGGAAAGCGAACGGTACTCTCCTCCTCTATCAGTATGTACGCCGCCCGTACAGGTATCGGAGCCGGCTTGGTGCGGTCAGTGTGGTCTTTTCAATCCATGCAAGATGCAGATCGCCATTCATATCGACTGCTATAACCGGGCTGCCCTGATAGCCGTTTCCCGATGCACCGGGAACGAGCAAATCATCGCTCCAGTTGCCGTCGGATCGCCAGGATAGAAAGACATCACCGGATTCCTTTTCATCACTCCAGCCTTCCCGCGCATCATCCCAGACAGCAATCAAAATATCCTCAAAGGCAACCACTGAGGCATGCCACTGCGCGACCGCATCACCCATCGTATCCTGTACACGCACATTGGCACTGAACTGCTGACCACCATCCTGACTGTGCCCGCCCCATACAGCATAGCCGGACCCCGGATTGCGCTTGTCAAGCCAGACGGCCTCCACCAGGCCATGCCGGCCAGATGCCAGAGATACCCGCATGACTCCGGTGCCTGTATTCTCAAGATAACTCTCTGCTGCTCCCGGTCCCCGGTGTTCATTGAGCTGGACTGCCGGATGAAACATGCCACTTCGGTTCCGCAAACTGCCATAAATCCGGGTATGACCTGCCCATCGGTCCTCCCAGGCAATAAACAGCTCTCCCCTGCTCGTATAAGTGGCTGCGGGAAAACCCTGAAAATGACTTGGGTTATCGGTGGTGATGGTCTTCTCGTCCCTTACCATCAGACTCCCGTCCCGGATAACAAGGTCGGAGACCACAAGCCTTTGTGTGCGTCCCTGCCTTTTCCCCCAGACGGCCGAGATCTGTCCTGTCCCGTCTGTCGCCAGAGTCACATGCCGACCTGGTCCGGATGAGAGATTTAACGGATGGGTCTGGGTTTCGGGGGTAAGGACACTGCCCAGGATTTCACTATCCTGTTCCCAGGCAATGACCCATGCCGCATCTGAAACAGATGCGATGGCAGGTTCGTAGGCCTCAGTGCCGGAGCTGAGCTGGAAAGTAGAGAGAAAGCCGGGGTCGGACAATCCCTTGATGGCCACATGGATCTGTGGCGAACCAGTTCGATCATCCTCCCACACCAGGGCTACATAATCTCCGGCGGCAGCAAGATGCCGGCGTCCCGAACCATCCAGGTGATGATAGTGTGGTGCCAGCGACGCATCCGTGACAGTAACCGGTTCGCCAAAGCTCCATAGCTCCCCATGGCAAACCATCGGCAGCCACAATATCGGCAAGAGCCAGCGGATCACGTCCCCTCCGATATGAACTCCTGCAAACTCTGGTTCCGATAATGCCCACCATTCACGTATCGGTCCAGTGCAAGGAATTCTGGTGCCGACACAAATCCCGGAATCCGGGTGATAGTCTTGCCATCCGGCTCCATGAAAAAGAAAAACGGCGTGCCGAAGACTTTATATCGAATACCCAGATCCATTTCGGTCATTCTTTCCCCGTTGGGCAGGCGCAGCCGGTCACCGCTTTCAGAATCGACATAAGCCAGTATGTAATGTTCATGGTACCGTTTGCGGACATCCGGGTCAGTGAGGCTTTCATGGTTCACTCTGGCACAGGTTGGGCAGCCATAGCGCCCAAAATAAACGAAAATAGGGCGGTTCTCCGCGGTCGCTTGTGCTCTGGCCTCATCAAAGGCCAGAAAATCCCAGCCGTCAGGCGCATCAGCCAGGCTCGCCGGGGACGCAAGATACAGGCCAAGCATGAAGACCACCATACGGTTGATTTCAGAAAACGGTGAACTCCACATGACAAAACCCTGCAATGATAAGAGAGACCTCATTTATTAGCATAGACGACCGGAAAATGCCACCCAAAGTCAGGGACCAGATTCCTGGAAATATGGCCTGACTATCAATAAACCCTGTGGCAAATCGGGCAGGGAGTCTGGAGGAATTTTTAGCAGCCGCAGGCCAGTTCGGTTCCAGAGCAGGCATGCTCACCTTCGGTGGCATAGCCATCGCGTTTCCACCAATCAAGGCCACCGATCATTTCGCGCACTTCAAAACCGAGGTTCAACAGTTTGAGTGCTGTCTTGGTTGAGGCATTGCAACCGATACCGTCACAGTAGCAGACATAGATCTTTGATCGGTCGAGTGATGCTACTGACGCCGGTGAAAGCTCCCGGTGTGGCAGGTTGATGGCACCCGGAATATGTTCCCTCGCATAGGCTGCGGTTGCGCGACCATCCACGACGATAACAGGTTCGCTGCTGCCAAGCGCTTCGTAAAGATCCCACGAATCCATCTCATGGGCGAGTTTGTTTTGATAGTGGTTTTTCTGCTCGATATTCATGCCGGACCATCCGCCGATAAGACAGGCCGCTTCATTATTAGCATGGGTGATCAGAAAACTCCACCCAATGTGCGTTAAGCGGAATAGATAAGTCAGTTCTGCCGCAATTCCAGTTTTCTGATCGCCGCAATGCGGGCTTTGTCGATAGCGGCTTTCGCTTGTGTCCCCTTGAGTCCCCGCACAATGGTCGGGATATCCACTGAGGTGGCTGCCTTATAGCAGGCTTCTATTTGTTTCGCTTGTTGCGGGATGGTTTCCTCGAACCCTGTCCTGCCTCTTGAATCGGCTTCGCAGGCCAGCACGAATTGGTGCAGGCGTGCCGGTTTGCGGAATGCGTCAATGCCGTGCAGGACTTTTAGGATGGTTGCCGGCTTCATTTCTGCAACCCGATGAAAGTGACCATGATATTTTGCAACTGTTAGAGCCAGATCGCGGTATTGATTGGGTATTCTGTAGCGGCGGCATAGCTGTCTGACCAGCTCGACGCTACGCTGCTCATGCCCGTGATGTGAGGGCAGCATGGCTGCCGGAGTTGTGCCTTTGCCCAGATCATGCGTCAGGACGGCAAAACGCACCTGACTATCTTCGGTTAAGCGGGCGGCCATATCCAGCGCCATCATAATGTGTACGCCTGTGTCGATTTCGGGGTGCCAGCGCTCCGGTTGCGGTATGCCCCACAGGCATTCCAGTTCCGGAAATAATTTTTGAAGGGTACCGCAGGCCCTTAGAACCTCAAAATATATGGAGGGCCTGGCTTCGGACAGAGCTTTGCAGGTTTCCGCCCAGACGCGCTCAGGTACCAGTGCATCGGCCTCCCCTTCGGCTGTCATCTGTTGCATCAACTGTTGGGTTTTGTCGGCGATGGTGAAGCCGTACCTGTGAAAGCGTGCTGCAAATCGTGCGATTCTCAGGATTCTGACGGGGTCTTCAGCAAAGGCATCGGAGACGTGTCGCAATACCCGTTTTTCAATATCGTCGATTCCGCCATAGGGGTCGATCAATTTACCATCTTCGCTTTGTGCGATGGCGTTAATGGTCAGGTCGCGGCGCTTGAGGTCCTCCTCCAGCGTAACATCGGGGGCGGCATGAAAGCTGAAACCGTGATAGCCGGGCGCGGTTTTTCGCTCGGTACGGGCCAGTGCGTATTCCTCGCGGGTTTCAGGATGCAGAAATACCGGAAAATGCCTGCCAATCGGTTTGAAGCCGGTATTGATCATTTCTTCGGGCGTGGTGCCAACGACAACCCAGTCTTTTTCACGGGTTGCCCGGTGCAGTAGTGAGTCACGAACTGCTCCGCCGACAAGATAGGTCTGCATTAAGTCAGGGGACTGCTTTGGGAGTGGTCTTCGTCACGTCCGGCATGACGACGAAATTCATTATGGCGTACTCGCTGGGTTTTCCCCAGCATATATTGCGGCACGATGGCTTCCAGTGGTGTGCTTTCAATGCCTAAACGTTGTAGCCCATTGTCTTCACAGTGGCTGGCAGTTTTCAGGGAATAGAAATTATCCAGACTGAAGGGTTTGCCCGGAACCATCTCCAGAAAAAATGCCTGCAACATGGCAACACGCTCCGGTAATGGAATGACCCGGCGCCTGAGTCCGATCAGTTTCGCTGTATATTCTACCAGTTCACGCAGTGAGTACCGGGATGGGCCGCACAGGTCATAGCGTTGATTATACGTATCAGGTTCTTCCAGCGCAGTGGCAAAGGCCCGGGCAACATCTTCAACATACACCGGTGCCAGCAGAGCATTGCTGCAGGCCAGCGGAAACAGCCACGGTGTATAACGTAATAGGCGGGCAAAACGATTAAAGAATTGATCGTTTGGGCCGAAGATAACCGATGGCCGAAAGCGGGTAATGTGCAGATTATCACCGGAGTCAATGTATAGTAATTGCTCGGCTTCCCCTTTGGTGCGCAGGTATTCGCTTTTGCCGGTGCCGGCGTCTGCTCCCAATGCACTCATGTGCAGAAGACGTTGAACTCCGGTTTTCCAGCAGATGCGCATGACATTGCGGGGTAGCTTGACATGGGTATCGCGAAAGGATTGATAGCGAAACTCATTGAGAATGCCGACAAGGTTGATGACGGCATCCATGCCTTCGAAGTGCCTTTCCAGAACCTCCGGCTTATGGATGTCGGCCTTGACAAGACGAACACCGGGGTTTGGTAAAAGATCTTTTGCCCGTTGCGGACGACGGCTCAGGACAGTAATTTTGCGTCCGGTTGTCACCAGTTGTCGAACAACGGCATGGCCGACAAATCCGGTTCCTCCCAATACACAGATGTTTTGTATGCGTGACATTCTCCGTCCACATTGCTGCTTTCTAACTACTGTAAAGATACTCCTGACCGGCGGCAACAACAACCCTGAGTAGAGGGTGTGGTTGCCTGAATCAATGGCCAATCTGTTAAACTTCCGGTTCCGAAAAATGAGGTGAGCATGTCAGACGGAAGTTTATATATTGTTTCGGCACCCTCCGGTGCGGGCAAAACCAGTCTGGTTAACAGGCTGGTTGAAATGGACGGGCAGGTTGCCGTATCCGTTTCGCATACTACGCGAGCAATGCGCCCGGGAGAGAAAGACGGGATGAATTATCATTTTGTTGACCATGCCACTTTTGAGGAGATGATTGGGCAGGGTGATTTCCTTGAACATGCCGAGGTGTTTGATAATTTTTATGGGACATCAAGCCGCCATATCCGGCAGCAGCTTGCTGAGGGTCTGGATATCATCCTTGAAATTGACTGGCAGGGTGCGCGGCAGATTCGCCGGCAAGTCGGGCATACGGTCAGTATATTCATACTGCCACCTTCTCGCGATTCACTCAGGCAGCGTCTGACTGACCGGGGTCAGGATGGTGAGGACATTATCAATCGTCGTATGCGGGACGCCGTCAGCGAGTTATCGCATTTTGATGAGTATGACTATCTCATAGTCAATGATGATTTTGATACGGCGTTGCAAGAGTTGGCTGCCATTTTCAAGGTCCGGCGTCTGCAGCTTTCCCGCCAGCGCAAGCGGTATGCTCCCATGATTGAGGAGCTGCTTCAGGATTTGCGGTGAAGCATGTGGGAAGCCGTCGGTCAGTGAATTTTACAGAGCAGGCGAAGGGGAGTTAGACACAGGAGCCTTGCTTATTTTCTTGCGGACTTTTCGTCATGCCCTGAAGTACCGAAACGATGTTCCAGTTCCTTCAGAATGTCGTCGGCACCGAGACCGGTATGGGTCAGCATGACCAGAGTATGAAACCATAGATCGGCGGTTTCGTGGATAATCTGCTGTCGATCATTATCCTTGGCGGCAATGATGACCTCGATGGTCTCTTCGCCAACTTTTTGCAGGATCTTGTCCATGCCTTTGGTATAAAGGCTGGCGACATAGGATTCTGTCGGATCTGATCCCTTGCGTGATTGCAGAATTCTGGTGAGTTTTTGCAGAGTATCATCCATTTTTATAACCTGACTTCTATGCCCTTGTCGGTCATATATTCTTTTGCCTGCTGTATGGTGTAGGTACCGAAGTGGAAGATGCTTGCGGCCAGCACTGCATCGGCTCCGCCTTCCGTCACGCCGGCTGCGAGGTGGTCCAGATTGCCAACGCCCCCGGAGGCAATGACAGGAACATCAACAGCATCGCAGACAGTGCGCGTCAGCTTCAGGTCAAAGCCATTACGAGTGCCATCGCAGTCCATACTGGTCAGCAGAATTTCGCCGGCACCGTATCGGACCATGCGAGTGGCCCATTCCACGGCGTCAATCCCCGTGCTCCGGCGACCGCCATGGGTGAAGATTTCCCAGCGTGGTGTTTCGTTATCGGTACTCACCACACGCCTTGCGTCGATAGATAATACGATACATTGTGAGCCAACCTTGTCGGAAGCCTCCCGCACGAATTCAGGCTGCTTCACGGCAGCGGAATTGATGCCTACCTTGTCCGCGCCTGCATTGAGCAGGCGTCGGATGTCACTGACTGTACGGATACCTCCGCCGACTGTAAGCGGGATAAAGACCTGTGAAGCGACTTGTTCGACAACGCGCACAATGGTATCGCGGTCATCGGATGTGGCCGTGATGTCAAGGAATGTGATTTCATCCGCGCCTTGCTCGTTGTAGCGGCGAGCGGCTTCAACAGGGTCGCCGGCATCACGTATATCAACAAACTGAACACCTTTGACGACGCGGCCGGCATCAATATCCAGACAGGGAATAATACGTTTAGCCAGCATGAAAGTCACCTGTTTTGAGCGGTGCTGTGTTGCAGCCGTCTTTGCAGAGAATCCAGTGCCCCTGTTTTCTGGTTTTACCGGCATATTGCGTTTGCCAGTTCATGGTGCCCGGCCTGTTATTTTCTGTGCTGTTGCCAGATCAATAGTGCCTTCATATATGGCGCGGCCAATGATTGCCCCCATTATGCCGCAGTCGGATATGGCCTGTAGTTGATGGATATCCTCGTATTGGGATACGCCCCCGGATGCGATCACGGGGATGGATATGGCTTCGGCCAGTGTTCTGGTTGCTTCGATGTTGACGCCTTTCATCATGCCATCGCGGGTAATATCAGTATAAATAATAGCGCTGATACCTTCGCTTTCGAATTTTTGGGCAACATCAATGGCTCGGCTGCCAGTCATTTCTGCCCAGCCCTCCACAGCGATCAGCCCGTTTTTTGCATCAAGGCCAACCATAATATGACCACGGAATTGTTTGCACATGTCGGTGACGAAATGTGGTGCCTTGATTGCCTGTGTGCCGATAATGACAAACTGTGCTCCAGCGTCCAGATAGGAGGCAACGGTGTCTTGTGTGCGAATACCGCCACCAACCTGAACCGGTATATCGGGGCAGGCCCTGCAGATTCGATTGATCACATCGGCATTGACTGGTTTGCCTTCAAAGGCACCGTTAAGGTCAATCAGATGCAGGCGGCTGCAGCCTGCATCTATCCATCTGCTGGCCATTTCAACCGGATCATCGGCGAATATGGTTTCATCACTCATGCGCCCCTGCCGCAGGCGAACGCATTTGCCATCTTTTAGGTCAATAGCAGGAATCAGCAGCATCTAAATGTCCCATTCAATAAAGTTTTTTAATAGCCGGAGTCCGGCATGAGCGCTTTTTTCGGGATGAAATTGTACGGCAAACAGATTGTCCCGTGCGATGGCGCAGGTAAAGGGGATGCCATAGTCGGTTTGTCCGCTCTGTATGGAGGCATCTTCCAGTTTGATATAGTAACTGTGGACATAATAAAAGCGTGAACCGTTTTCGATATTGTTCCACAAGGGGTGCTCCATGGTTTGCATGACCTGATTCCATCCTATATGTGGCACCTTGAGCTTCCTGCCATTCAGATTCAGATCATGGGGGAAGCGCACTGCCTCACCGGGTATGAGATTGAGCAGGTTGGTGCCGTTATTTTCACAGCTATACCGCATCAATACTTCCAGTCCCATGCAGATGCCGAGAAAAGGCTTGTTTTGTGCGGCCTCCAGTATTGCCTGACTGAGCCGGTGGTCGCTGATTGCTGCCATACAATCGCGTGCAGCACCCTGACCGGGAAAGACAATGCGATCCGCTGATTTTATATAAGTACAGTTGTCTGTGGTTCGAACATCGGCATTTTCGGCAACCTGCTGTACTGCTTTCGATACCGAGCGCAGATTGCCCATGCCGTAATCAATGATCGCGACTTTCATTGGCGGTGCGGATGGGATGTTAAAGAGTGCCTTTGGTCGAGGGAATGACTCCCGCCATGCGCGGGTCCGGTTCAATGGCCATGCGCAGGGCGCGACCGAATGCCTTGAAAATCGTCTCAGCAATATGGTGGCTGTTTTGGCCGCGGATGCAGTCAATATGCAGTGTGATCAGGGCATGATTGACCAGCCCCTGAAAAAATTCATGGAATAGATCGACATCGAATGTACCAATACGGGCGCGTGTGAACTCCGCCTGAAATACTATGCCGGGGCGTCCGGAAAAATCCATTACCACACGCGATAAGGCTTCATCCAGAGGGATATAGGCATGGCCATAACGCCGGATGCCCTGTTTATCTCCCAATGCCTCTTTCAGTGCCATGCCAATGGTAATGCCAATGTCCTCAACCGTGTGATGATCGTCAATATCGGTATCGCCGCTGGCTTTCACGGATAAGTCAATCATGCCGTGACGGGCAATCTGATCCATCATATGTTCAAGAAAGGGTATGTCGGTTTGAAACCCGGACTTGCCGGTTCCGTCCAGATTCAGAGTGACTTCAATTTGTGTTTCCAGCGTATCACGTTTTACGCTGGCGGTTCTATCGGGCATGGTTATGGTGTCCACAGGGTAATATGACGTGAAGGATACCGGGAAAACCGTTCAAAGGCGATAATCCTGTCAGTCCATGGATCTGCTCCGCCAGTGAGAGAATCAGAACAGCGATGCGGAAAGCTCGTTAATCGCGGCCAGCATTTCGGTGTCATCTGTCAGCGCCTGGGCTATCGAGCTTCGGCAGGCCGACACCGGATCGACGCCGGCAGCCATCAGCTTGCCCGCATGTACCAGCAGGCGTGTGCTGGCACCCTCATCCAGTCCGTTGCCTTTCAGGTTGCGGGTCATGCCGGCAAATTTAACCAGCAGGCCCGCCATCTGCGCATCCAGTCCCGCTTCCTTCTCGACGATGCGGGCTTCAAGCTTTATATCCGGATAGTCAAACTCAAGAGCGATAAACCGCTGGCGCGTTGATTGCTTCAAGTCTTTCAGAATGCTCTGATAGCCGGGGTTATAGGACATTGCCAGACAGAACTCCGGTCCCGCTTCCAGCAGGTGTCCGATCTTTTCCATCGGTAATGCCCGGCGGTCATCGGCAAGTGGGTGAATAACGACTGTCGTGTCTTTGCGGGCCTCCACGACCTCGTCCAGATAGCAGATCGCTCCGGCACGTACCGCACGTGCCAGCGGCCCATCGACCCAGACCGTTTCACCACCCCTGACCAGAAATCGTCCGACAAGATCGGAAGCGGTCAGGTCATCATGGCAGGAGACAGTAATCAGCGGGCGTTCCAGCCTCCAGGCCATATGTTCCATGAAGCGGGTTTTGCCGCATCCGGTTGGCCCTTTCAGTAATATCGGCAAGCCATTACGGTAGGCTGCCTCAAAAACGGCAATCTCATTGCCGACGGGTTCATAATAAGGTTCATTCCTGATAAAGTATTCTTCTGGACTGATTTCCTGTGCTTCCATATTTATCTGCCTGTCTGGGTTCAGGGCGCACATTAACCAGATTGCTGATTGGCTTCAATACCGGAGGCCACCGTATATAAGGTGCTTATAAAAGCATCGGAAATTTGAATATGCAGAGGTGCCTGTTCGCTGGCACCAGTGTTGATTGAAAGGTATTCTGCCCACCTGTTAGCCGGGGTGCTGTGATTCGGGATTGGCTGATGTCCAAGAATTTTCCTATGTTTGGAGGAGTGAGTTTCATGTCAGATATCGTCGCAAGTAATGAGACCATTGTGGTCGTTGGTGGCGGCATCAGCGGTATGACGTCTGCCCTGGAGGCCGCAGAATGCGGCAAACAAGTCATTCTCATTGAGAAAAACCCATCGCTTGGTGGTCGTGTCGCCCAGTTGTACAGGTATTTCCCTAAAATGTGTCATCCCACCTGTGGCATGGAGATTAATCTGCGCCGCGCCAGATACAATCGTAACCTGCGTATTTTAACCATGGCTGAGGTGACTGAGGTTACTGGCAAATCCGGTGATTATTCACTGAGGGTCCTGCTCAAACCCCGCTTTGTGAACGAGAACTGTACAGCCTGTGGTGAGTGTGAGAAGGTTGTTGAGGCCGAATTCGGCGATGAGTTTAATTATGGCATGTCCAGACGTAAGGGTGCTTATCTGCCGTACAACATGGCTTACCCCCAAAGATATGTGATAGACGAACGTATTATTGGTACCGAAGATGCTGGCAAGGCTAAAGATGCCTGTCGATATGATGCTATCGATCTGGATATGCAGGCTGAGGAGATTGAATTAAAGGCCGGCGCCATCATCTGGGCGACCGGCTGGCAGCCTTACGATGCCAGTAGAATTCAGCCTTATGGCTATGATCGTTATCAAAATGTCATCACGAATGTCGAGTTTGAGCGCATGGCCGATCCGCAGGGGCCGACCGGTGGCAGGCTGGTTCGTCCCTCTGATGGCGAGGAGGCTCGAAAAGTGGCTTTTATTCAATGTGCCGGTTCTCGTGACCGCAATCACCTGCGTCATTGCTCGCGTATCTGTTGCATGTCCTCTCTGAAGCAGGCGCGTTATGTGCGCGAGGCATTCCCTGAAGACGGCATGGTGGATATCTACTACATTGATATCCGTGCCATTGACCGCTTTGAAGATTTCTACAAGAAGATTCAGGAAGATGAGAAAGTTTCCTTTATCAAGTCGAAGGTGGCGAGCATTATCAAGGACAAGGAGGATAACCCAGTGCTGCAAGGCGTGGATACCGAAGGCGGTAACCGCTACGAAACATCCTATGACATGGTGATTCTGGCAACCGGCATGCAGCCCAGTATCAACAGGGAGGCGTTCCCGATTGACATAGTGATTAATCAGGATGGCTTTATTGAGCCTGATGAGAAAAATGGTGCCATCTTCGCGTCCGGCAGTGCTGCCGATGCCTTGGATGTAAATCGTTCCGTTCAACATGCCACCGCTGCTGCGCTTCGCGCTATTCAGGTGGTCAATAAAACTGCTGGTGCAGGAGTATAGTTATGGCTGATGACAAGAAGATAGCTGCTTATATGTGTAAGGGCTGTGGCCTGGGCGAGCGCCTTGATGTTGATGAGCTAAAAGTGATTGCCGAGCGTGAAGGCCGGGTAGATATGGTGCGGGAGCATGATTTTTTGTGCTCAGAGGCTGGTGTGCAACTCATTCAGAATGACATCGACAGCGAAGACGTGACCAATGTTGCGATTTGTGCTTGCTCACGTCGCTCCAAAACCGAGGCTTTCAACTTTGAAAATGTTGCGGTTGCCCGTGGTAATCTGCGAGAAGGTGTAATCTGGGCCCGCCCGGACACCGATGAAGCCCGTGAATTGACTCAGGAAATGGCGGCAGATTATGTTCGCATGGCCTGCTTCGAGTCCAAGTTCTCGAATGCTCCGAAGTCTTCGGGTGAACAGAGTCGTATCGATAATGTGCTGGTGGTAGGTGGTGGCATGACCGGTATGACGGCAGCGATTGAAATTGCCAGAGCAGGCTATAAGGCCACAATTGTTGAGAAGACCGGCACCCTGGGCGGCCATCTGGCCGAAGTCTGGAAAGATATTCCTGATCGTTCGCCCTATGCTGATCCGGTCGATACCGGGGTCGCTGCCATGATTGCCGCCATTGAATCCGATGCCCGAGTCACTGTTCATCTGAACTCGACAGTTACCAGGACTTCTGGTGCGCCGGGCCGCTTTGCAGCCGACATCAGTACCGAATCCGGATCGACCACTACCGAAAATTTTGGTGCCATTGTCCAGGCGTCCGGCTACAAAGACTACGATGCCCATCAGCTTCCCGAATTGGGCTATGGCAAGACACCGGATGTTGTGACTCAGGCCGAACTGGAAAAACTGGCCAGAGAGGCCGACGGTGGTCCAATCCATCGCCCTTCTGATGGTAAAGAAATAACCAGTGTGGCTTTTGTACAGTGTGCCGGTCAGCGCTCCGACAAGAAAGGTCATTTGCCTTACTGTTCCGGTGTCTGCTGTATGGCATCTATCAAGCAGGCCATGTATTTCAAGGACAATAACAGCGATATAGATACTACGGTTATCTATACCGACCTGCGCACACCGGGTGCGCCGGGTGAGGACTTCTATCGCTCCGGTCAGAAAAAAGGTGTGGTATTCACCAAGGGGACTGTTCATGAAGTTGTTGTCGGTTCCGGTGCCCATAGCGTCAAATTCAAGGATCTGATTCTCGATGAGGATGCTGAGATGGCGGTCGATCTGGTTGTCCTGGCCACTGGTCAGGTCCCCAATTCCGGGCCCGATATGGAGCAGATCAGTGAGGATAAGGAAGCAGCAAAGGAGGCTGGTGAAGAGTATGTTGAAGTCCCGGTTGAGTCCATATTGAATCTCGATTATCGCCAGGGACCGGATATACCACAGTTGGCAAACGGCTTTACTGACTCACACTTCATCTGCTTTCCCTATGAAACCCGTCGCACCGGCATTTATACTGCCGGTCCGGTACGTCGCCCGATGGATAGCGCACAGGCGAAAGAGGACGGCACCGGCGCAGCGATGAAGGCCATTCATGCGTTGGAAGATGCCGCACAGGGTCGTGCTGCACACCCTCGTTCCGGTGACCTGAGCTTTCCCCAGTTTCGCAAGGAAGGCTGTACGCAGTGTAAACGCTGTACGGTTGAGTGCCCATTCGGTGCAATTAACGAAGATGAGGATCGTTATCCGCAGTTTAATGAAGCCCGCTGCCGTCGCTGCGGCACCTGTATGGGTGCCTGTCCGGTGCGCGTCATCTCTTTTGAGAACTACTCGGTCGAGACCGTAGGTCAGCAGATTAAAAATGTCGAAATGCCTGATGAATTCGACGAAAAGCCGCGTATTTTGGTGCTGGCCTGTGAAAACGATGCTTACCCGGCACTGGATATGGCCGCGCGCAACGGCAATCACTACAGTGAGTTCTCGCGCGTAATCCCTGTCCGCTGTCTGGGCTCGATCAACACTATCTGGATTACTGATGCATTGAACTCCGGTTATGACGGCATCATTCTGATGGGCTGCCGTAAGGATGACGATTATCAGTGTCACTTTGTTCGTGGTTCTTATCTGGCAAATGCCCGCATGTCGAAGATCGATGATACATTGAGCCAGCTAAATCTGGAGCCGGAGCGTGTGGCGACCTGCGAAGTTGCTATCACCGATGTCGAGCGTGCGCCGAAATTAATTAATGATATGGTAGAAACTGTCGCGAAGGTCGGCATGAACCCATTCAAGTTCTGAGGGAGTTAATGATGAGCATAAATACGGTAATGGTGGAAAAATACCGCAACAACTTTCTTCGGGAAGTCGAGGCCAATGTTGAGGAAGGCGAATGGGTGAAGATGTGTATGCAGTGTGGTGTTTGCGCAGGTTCCTGTCCGCTGGGTGATGCCTGGGAGCATCCGCCGCAGGAGATATTTATGATGATTCGCGCCGGCAAGCGCGAGGATGTACTGACATCCGATTCCATGTGGATGTGTACTTCCTGCTATAACTGTATCGTGCGTTGCCCGCGCGAACTGCCGATTACCCACATCATGCACGGGCTGGCCCACTATGCCAGACGTCTGGGCATTCAGCCCAAAAATAACCCGACTCAATGGTTCTGCGACGTATTCTGGAACAACATGATGAAAAAGGGGAGGGTCAACGAGTTGAAGCTGGGGCTATCCCTGTACTTTAAGAATGGTTTTCTATCCGGCATCAAAGAGTCACTGAAAAATGCCGGCCTGGGCCTTAATATGGTGAAAGCCAGACGCATGTCGCCGATGGATTTCTTTGGTGGCCACGGCGTAAAAGACATCTCCGGCCTGCAAAAAATGATCAAGAAAGCGCAGGAGCTGGAAGCTGATCGAATTGACCGGCATGGTGGATAATGGTGCTTGGATATTCCCTTTGTCCGGCAGGGAGAACAGGCCGGCTCTTTGCTTCAGTGTGAAAGAATCTGGCTCAGGAAAAGCTTTGTCCGCTCATTTTGCGGGTTATTGAAGAACTCCTCCGGTTCATTTTGCTCCACGATCTGACCGGCATCCATAAAGATAACGCGGTTCGCCACTGTGCGTGCGAAGCCCATCTCGTGCGTTACGCACAGCATTGTCATGCCTTCCTGCGCTAATTCGATC
>JAJDYQ010000029.1 GCA_022825085.1 Gammaproteobacteria bacterium | reverse complement strand
GCGGTCTGGACAGTCTGTTATCGGGTTCATTGTCGGATGCAGTGGAGGAAGATACATCCAGAGCGGATGAGGTATCGAGTCGCTGGACGCTGAAAGGTGAGTGGGGTTTTGCGCTGGATAGTGGTGCGACCGGTGTGCCGTATGCGGGTCTGTCGTCGTCGGGTGACAAGCGTGACCTGACTTTGGGCTGGCGTTTGTCGGCACCGGGCGATGATCTGGATACCAAACTGGATATCAGAACGATGCGTCGGGAAAAAGAGGATGGTGATGCGAACCACAGCATCGGTGCAGAATTGAAGGTGAACTGGTAATTATTCAGGCTGCTGTTCGTGGGGACATTTCCCCGGAGTTTGGCCGGATGGCCCAAAAGATATTGAATTGATGTGCCCGGATGTTGGTATGTCCGGCCTTACCGCTCAGGTCTTTAGCTCTCCAGCGCTCCGCCACAGGAGGACCCTTGCCCGGCTGTGCAGCCATAGCAGTGATCTGCGGTCATTATGGGTTGCCCGTCGATGTTGGTGTCAATCAGGTCCCGGATATGCGTATGCGATCTGGACTGAATGGCGGTGGGTAGTTCCAGCATCTGGTTAAAATCACAGTCATATACATATCCCTGCCAGTCAATGCTGATTAAATCCCGACACATGACATTGCGCAGATTATTTTCGGAGTGACTGCCTTTTAGCAGGGACATGTATTCGTCGAACTGTCCCCGTGATACTAGTGTGCTGCCAAAGCGCTTTATCGGCATATTGGTTATGGTCAGCAGGCTATTGAATTGAATCTGGTATTTTTCAAAAAGGTGTTTTTTGTAGTCCTGCTCAAGGGCCGCTTGTGGCGGAGGCAGTGACGCCCCCTGCGGGTTATATATCAGGTTCAGTATCAATCCTGTCGATTCCTGACCGTAGCCCAGGGTATTCAGTTTTCGTAGGCCCTTGATGCTTTTTTTGAAAACGCCGTCTCCTCTCTGGGCATCGACATTTTCTTCCAGATAGCAGGGCATCGAGGCGACTACTTCAATTCGTTGCGCTGCCAGAAATTCTGCCAGGTCCTCTTGCCCTGGTTCTGACAGGATGCTCAGATTGCAGCGGTCGATGATATGTGCTCCCTGCCTGCCGGCTTCTCTGACCAGATAACGGAAATCTGGATTCAGTTCCGGTGCACCGCCTGTCAGATCAAGTGTGGTAGCAGTTGAGTGTTGCAGCAGATGCAGCAGATCTTCTATCGTCTCCCGCTGCATGACTTCTTTACGCTGCGGGCCCGCATTGACATGGCAGTGCAGGCAGCTTTGATTGCATTTGTACCCGAGGTTGGCTTGCAGGGTCGTTAATCGACGCCTTGTAATGGCTGGAAAGTCGGTCTTCTGTAGTAGTGGCAGCATCGCGTGCATGGGGCAGTTCCTTATTTGGACAGGGCTTTTTTAATGGCATCAATTACGCCCTGCTCTGCTTCCTGCAGGACAGGCAGTGCTTTGCTGTTTGGAGCGAAGGTTGATGGTTTGGCAAACAGTACTGTTGAGGTGCCTGCACGGGAGTGAACGGTTACGTGCATCGGGCACAGGGCCAGCATGTCGGGGTCAGTATTGCTGACTTTGTTGGCGTACCAGCCGTTGCAGATAATCATAATCTTGATATGCTCCAGTCTGTTCAGGTTGTAATCTTCCCATTTGTCCTTGAATCGGGACAGGTTCTGCCCCATGTCAATTTCATTAATAATCCAGAAGCGGTTTTCTTCCAGTAATTGGTAAATTTTTTTATAGATCGCTTCAAACGTCATATTGGTTGTTTGTTTGTAGATACCCTCTGCAATAGCAGAGGCGGGCAATAACAGAAGAATCACAAGCCACAATGCAGGTGCTTTCATTGGCATTCCCCGGTTACACCACTTAAGTGAGACAGATTCAGCCGACTCAGGTTCCGGTATGGACTGAGTTTTAGTGGCAGAATATGGACTCGGAATTGCATCCCGACATTATACAGTGCTTGTGGTATAAAGTGGCAACCTGTATCGGAAGGACCAGTATGAGAGTAGCAGATGGCCGTTATCCCTTCTCCCGCCCGCGCCGTATGCGGCATGATGATTTTTCACGGCGGCTAATGCGTGAAAACCGGCTCGATATTGATGATTTAATTTATCCCGTGTTTGTGTTGGAGGGAAGTAACCGTAGCGAACCTGTTATTTCAATGCCCGGCGTGTGCAGGGTATCGATTGATTTAATGGTGCAGGAAGCCATGGCAATGGCAAAACTCGGTGTGCCGGCCATAGCCCTGTTTCCTGTAACCCCGGTTGAATTGAAGTCGGAAGATGCTGCTGAAGCCTTTAATCCAGAGGGCCTGATGCAGCGTGCGGTACGCGCTGTCAAAGAGGCCGTCCCGGAGCTTGGGGTCATAACCGATGTGGCACTTGACCCGTTTACAACACATGGCCAGGATGGGTTGATTGACGATGATGGTTATGTGATGAACGACGAGACACTGGAGGTGCTGGTCAAGCAGGCTTTGTCTCATGTCGTGGCCGGTGCAGACATCGTCGCGCCATCGGATATGATGGACGGGCGTATCGGCAAAATACGCGGTGAGCTTGAGCTCAATCATCATGTGAATACCCGTATCCTGGCTTATTCCGCCAAGTATGCTTCTGGTTATTACGGCCCATTCCGGGATGCGGTTGGTTCGGTCGGAAATCTGGGCAGTGGCAATAAATATACTTACCAGATGGACCCTGCCAACTTAGATGAGGCAATTCGTGAGGTGGCGCTCGATTTACAGGAGGGTGCCGATATGGTGATGATAAAGCCGGGTATGCCTTATCTGGATGTTGTGCGTCGAGTAAAAGATGAGTTCGGAGCTCCTGTGTTCGTTTATCAGGTTAGTGGTGAATATGCCATGCTAAGGGCCGCATCCATGAATGGCTGGCTGGATGAGAAGGTTGTGGTCATGGAGGCATTGTTGTCTATGAAGCGGGCTGGTGCGGATGGCATTTTGACTTACTATGCCAGACAGGTAGCGGAGTGGTTGTCTGATTAACTGCTCCAGCGAAAGACACATCACAATGTTGGTGTAGCATAATGACCGATCTTCCGATGCCATGCTGCTATCAGTCATTGTGAAACCGGGCACTGTATTGGTGTACGGTATCCACCAGAATTTTCACGTTTTCTGGATCGATATCGGGCGTGATGCCATGACCAAGATTGAATACATGTCCGCTGCCTTGTCCAAAATCTTCGATAATGTTTTTAGCGGCTTTGCTAACGCCTTCTGCATTTGCATACAGGGCAGATGGGTCAAGATTTCCTTGCAATGCCACCCTGTCTCCGACCTGGGTGCGCGCCCTGCCGATGGATAGTGTCCAGTCGAGCCCCACGGCATCACAACCGGTATTCGCCAGGGCATCCAGCCACAGGCCGCCACCTTTGGTAAACAGAATAATGGGAACCCGGCGTCCTCTGCATTCATGTGTCAGATTTTCGACGATCTGCCGCATGTATTGCAGGGAGAATTCCATGTACTGTGGTTCGGCCAGTACGCCGCCCCAGGTATCAAAGATCTGTACGACCTGTGCGCCGGCGGCAATTTGTGCATTGAGGCAGTCTGTGACAGACCGCGCCATTTTATCCAGCAGTTGGTGTAGCAGTGTCGGTTCACTGTAAAGCATGCCCTTTATTCTGGAGAAAGTTCTGGAACCCCGCCCCTCGACCATGTAGGAAGCCAGTGTCCACGGGCTGCCGGAAAATCCTATCAATGGCACACGACCATTGAGTGCGGTGCAGATTGTATGAATGGCCTGTGTGACATAAGCCAGCTCACTTTCCGGGTCCGGGATGCCGATTTTCTCGACATCGGCCCTCGTGCGTATCGGGTGCATGAAAGCCGGGCCTTCGCCTTCGGTAAAGTATAACCCCAGTCCCATGGCGTCAGGGATGGTCAGAATATCGGAAAACAGTATGGCGGCATCCAGCTCGAATCGTTCCAGTGGTTGCAGGGTAACCTCGCAGGCCAACTCCGGGTTTTTGCACAGCTCCAGAAAGTTACCGGCTTTTTGGCGTGTGGCACGGTATTCGGGCAGATAGCGCCCCGCCTGACGCATAATCCAGATGGGTGTTTTATCTACGGTTTCGCGTAGCAGGGCGCGAAGAAGGCGGTCATTTTGCAGATCAGGCATGGGGAGTCAGGCGGATACTCTGGCGAGGGTTTTCGGTTTTCTTTCTGTTGGCAGGCGGATGTTTTTGCGGATAGACATTTCTGATTAAGTCGAGGCAGGGGCTTGTTGGTCAATTGTGTGCCGGAACATGCCCTTGTTATACGTCCAGATAATCAAGTATGCCTTCGGCCGCCTGTCGTCCTTCAAACACTGCTGTAACAACGAGATCAGAACCGCGCACCATGTCGCCACCGGCGAAGATTTTTGTATTACTGGTCTGGAATTTGAACTCGCTGTCCGCCGAAGCAACAATGCGGTCACGATCATCCAGATCAATATTAAAATTTCCAAACCAGTCGGCCGGGTCGGGCCGAAAACCAAAGGCGATAATAATGCGGTCAGCCGGAATAATTTCTTCAGAACCTGCCACTGGTTGTGGATGACGGTGACCGTGCTCATCAGGATCGCCGAGCTTTGTAGCCACTACTTTCACGCCTTCGACTGTTTGATTGTTACCGATAATTTCTATCGGTTGGCGATTCCATAGAAAATTGACGCCTTCTTCTCTGGCGTTGGCTACTTCGCGTCTGGAACCTGGCATGCCTGCTTCGTCACGGCGATAGACACAGGTGACTTTGTCGGCTTGCTGACGAACACAGGTACGTACACAATCCATGGCGGTATCACCACCTCCAAGTATGATGACTTTCATGCCTTTCATATCGATAAATTCAGGCGCATCGCCGCCAAAATCGGCTACATTATGGATGTTCGCGATCAGGAAGGGCAATGCTTCATGAACACCATCCATGTTTTCGCCAGGAAAGCCGCCCTTGATATATCTATAGGTTCCCATCCCCAGAAATACGGCATCATAATCATCCAGAAGTTGTTGCATGGTGATGTCTTTGCCGACCTCTGTCTTCAAAATAAATTCTATGCCCATTTCTTCCATAATCCGGCGGCGCGTACGGATCACTTCTTTTTCTAGTTTGAAAGGCGGAATACCGAATGTCAGCAGTCCGCCGATCTCTGGATAACGGTCATAGACGACGGCTTTCACACCATTGCGAGCCAAAATATCCGCACATCCCAGGCCGGCAGGGCCTGCACCAACCACAGCAACTTTTTTACCTGTATCCCGAACGGCAGACATATCCGGACGCCAGCCCTGCTTGAGTGCTTCGTCGGTAATATACTTTTCCACTGCACCGATAGTAACGGCCCCGAATCCGTCTTCCAGGGTACAGGCACCTTCACAGAGACGATCCTGAGGACAGATACGACCGCAAATCTCCGGTAGTGAATTGGTCCGATGCGACATTTCAGCGGCCTCGAACAGATTCCCTTCGGCAATCAACTTCAGCCAGTTGGGTATATAGTTATGTACCGGGCATTTCCATTCACAATAAGGGTTGCCACAGGCAAGACAGCGTCCGGACTGGCCGGCTGCGCTGTCTTTATCAAACTGATTATAGATTTCCCTGAATTCATGCACCCGTACATCAACAGAAGTTTTTTCCGGTTCTTTGCGTGGCAGATCCAGAAACTGGAATATATTGCCTGTATGATTGCTCATTTATTTCTCCATCAGGCAGCGTCACGCAGGCTTGCGGTTAGCGCGTCAATTTGACTGGCCTTGGGTATGGTCAGCCAGAATTGATCTATCAGAAAATCAAAGTCTGCAAGAATTTCCCGGCCCCATGTACTGTCGGTTTTTTGTACATACTCTTCCATGATATTGAATAGATAACGTCTGTAACTATCCATGTTTTCGGCTTGCAGGCCATGGATATCGACATCGTTGTTGATGCGATACTGGAATTGTTTTTCACGGTCAAGCACGAAGGCGAAGCCGCCTGTCATACCGGCACCGAAGTTGACACCGGTTTCGCCAAGTACAGTGATAACACCACCCGTCATATACTCACAGCCATGGTCGCCGACACCCTCGACAACGGCTTTGGTACCGGAGTTTCGCACGCCAAACCGTTCGCCTGCCTTGCCGACCGCAAATAATTTGCCACCGGTTGCTCCATACAGACAGGTGTTGCCGATAATCGTGCTTGCATTGGATTTGAGCCTGCTGCCAGCAGGTGGTACAATGACAAGTTGACCACCAGCCATACCTTTGCCGACATAATCATTGGCATCACCTTCAAGTCGCATATGCAGGCCACCGGCATTAAATACACCGAAGCT
>JAJDYQ010000097.1 GCA_022825085.1 Gammaproteobacteria bacterium | reverse complement strand
TTCCCCGATTCTTAACAGTTTTCTATCGTTAAAGTGTTTGAGTATTTGCAAAATAAATTTGAAGTTTTTGTTTTCGGCATTCCTTGCTATATGAATAAAGTCATACTTCTTTTGCCTCTTTTGGGAGGGTTCAAAAAATATCTCATTAATGCCTCCATATATCACTTTACTTTGTGGTATTTGATGTCGTTGGTAATAATCAGCAAACTCTTCGTATGCAAACTTGGATATAAATACCAGCTTGTCTAAATTCAAAGAGTATCTATAGATGATGCGCCAGATAGTTTTTTTTAAGAGGCCTATATGCTTGAGGCTTCTCAGATCATGTATAATACAGCACTTGCTTTTGGCTTTGCTGTTTGCAAGAGCTCTTGCCAGCATAGGAGCACAGATAAACGCATAATCAAATGCTTTTTCATTTTTATAAAAAATTATTCTTGATGCTTTTATGAGAATTGATTTTGAGCCTAAATCAACAAACTCAACCTGGCAATCCTTTTTCTGAGCAAAGTATTTTTCTAGTTGATGCGCGTAATATCCTAGCGATGATATTTGTCGAAATCCGCTTATTATCAGAATTTTATTAACTTTTTTATGGGAATTTTCCATGATATTCTTGCTTCTGTTCATTCCAGGATAGTTAAGCGATCCCTCAGAAAGGTTGGTCCCTGCTTATGGTGCGCCTGTTTCCAGCTATAGGATGCGGTCAGCTTTTATGGCATGACGGCTGATACTGCATTGCTTTTAAGCCCCCTCATAAGGTGGTATGTATGTTTCTCCATTATAAAACTCATTCCGGTTTCCGATATTGGCGGCTTCTTATCCAGTCAGCCATTGTCATGGGTTTGCCATCACCAGAGCTTTCAATATACCACTGTGCAGCCGAGATGGCACCTTAGTAGTCCGTGTCACCGGGCACCTGTGTCCCAAACAAAGTAAGGCATCAGGTTCATCTTGTCAGAATTGTCTTGCGATATGCTTTCCGGTCCGATTATAACCCGGCTTAACCTCGGCGCCAGCGATGATACTTCTCGGCCCACTTCAGCAGGCCTTCCGGGGCATGGGCCTTTTTCCAGTTGCCTGCGGCAAACTTGTTGGCCTCGGCCAGCGTGGGGTAGATATGGATGGTACCCAGGATTTTGTTCAGCCCCAGCTTGTATCGCATGGCGAGAATAAACTCGCTGATCAGATCGCCGGCATGTTCGCCGACAATGGTCACACCGAGAATTTTATCCTTACCGGGTTCGGTCAGAATCTTGACCATGCCGTGATTTTCTTCATCAGCTATGGCGCGATCCAGATCATCAATGCCATATGTGGTGACTTCAAAGGCGATATTTTGTTGTCGGGCTTCCTGTTCATTCAGGCCGACACGGGCAACTTCAGGCTCGGTAAAAGTACACCAGGGAATGACTGAATAATCGGTTTTGAATTTCTTGACACCGAGCAGGGCGTTGACGGATGCATACCAGGCCTGATGTGATGCGGTATGGGTGAACTGATAGGGTCCGGCAACATCACCGCAGGCATAGATATTGGGGTATCGGGTCTGCAGAAACTCATTGGTATCGATGGTTTTATGCTCGTTCAGGCCAATGTCCAGATTTTCCAGGCCGTAGCCGGTAGTGCGGGCCTTGCGTCCAACGGCAAACAGCACGGCATCAAACTCAAAGCATACCTCTTCATTGTGATGCTGACAGACAAGTATATTATCACCCTCAAAGCGAAGCGGTGTGTGTTCGGTGCAGACATTGATGCCTTCTGCCGAGAATCGTTCCGCGACCATTTTTGAGACATCCTCATCCTCTTTCGGCATCAGGCGGGAACCGCGATGCACCTGGGTTACCTGACTGGAAAGACGTCCAAAAGCCTGAGCCAGTTCACAGCCAATCGGCCCGCCGCCAATCACAATTAACTTCTTCGGTAATTCGCGGATATTCCAGATCGTGTCGGACGTAAAAAAGTTGATGCTACTGAGTCCTTCTATTGGAGGGACATAGGGTTCGGCACCGGCAGCAATAATAATGGAAGGCGTATGAATGGTTTGACCGTTGACCTCCACTGTCCAGGGAGATTTGATGGTGGCATCGCCTTGAATACAGTCAACACCAAGCCCGGTATAGCGCTCAACCGAATCATGCGGTTCGACCATCTTTATTTTTTGTTGAACCCGCTCCATGATATCGGCAAAGCTGAATGTTACCTCGGCCCCGGTGATGCCGAATTCGCGGCAGCGTTTGGCGTGTGACAGAAACTTCGCCGAACGGATTAATGCCTTGGACGGAACGCAACCGGTATTCAGACAATCCCCGCCCATTCTGTGTTTTTCAATCAATGTCACTCTGGCTTTGATGGCGGCTGCAATATAGGCACTGACCAGACCGGCAGAACCGGCACCAATGACCACCAGATTGGTGTCGAATTTACGGGGTTTTTGCCAGCCGCGATAAACCCGCCTTGCCTTGATGAAGTCCAACAGTTTGCGCGCCAGCAAAGGAAACAATCCAAGCAGGGTGAACGCAAAGACAAGTTCAGGTGAAAGGATGCCACCCAATGATTCGATTTCCCCCAGCTGCGTGCCCGCATAAACATAAACAACGGTGCCGGCCAACATGCCGACCTGACTGACCCAGTAAAATGTCCAGGTCCTTATCGGCGTAAGGCCCATTAGCAGGTTGATCATAAAAAAAGGGAAGGCGGGTACCAGACGCAGGGCAAACAGATAAAAGGCCCCATCTTTTTCAACACCCTGATTGATCGTCTTGAGCTTGCTGCCGAATTTTTGCTGCACTGACTCCCGCAGCAGATAGCGCGATACCAGAAAGGCCGCAGTGGCACCGATGGTAGAGGCAAATGAAATAATGACAACACCTGCCACAAGACCGAATAGTGCGCCGCCGATCAATGTGAGTACTGCGGCACCGGGCAGCGATAAGCCGGTTATGGCGATATAGAGCAGAAAGAATCCGCCGATCATGATCGCGGGACTTTCCTGATACCAGAGATCGATCTGTTGTTGCTGTGATTTCAGGTACTGGAGATTGAGGTACTGATTCAGATCATAATGAAAAAACAGGACCACAGCAGTAACGAGCAGCACGATGAGAATGATTTTGCCTGATTTCACGGGACACCAGTTGTTGACAGGATTGTTTGTGTAGTATGCCCCATTCTATCATGTCCCGCGTAACAATATCTCCTCGGCGAGCTCGAGTTCCTCGGTCCCGCCTTCGAGCAGCAATGCGTCGCCTTCTCTCAGAACCATATCCGTATCAGGACTATCGCCGCGAATATTGCCGCGCCGGATGGATAACACACTGATGCCTCTTTCGGAAATATGCAGACTCTCTATGGTTTGGCCGATGGATTGGCTACCGGGAGCCAGCACAACGGTATGCCGTCGATAGTGATCGGATGGCATATCCTCGACATTTTCGGCCTGGATGCCATGGAAGTAGCCACGCAGGTTGTAATAGTGATCTGCCCGCGTTTTTTCAACCAGATACAGTATGTCTCTGGTGGGTATATTAAGCACTTCAAGCAACTGGGTCGCCAGTATCATACTGGATTCCAGTTTTTCAGGTACCACCCGGCAGGCACCGGCCTGTTCCAGCTCGTCCAGGTGTAAATCATCCTCGGTGCGGACGATCACGGGCAGATCCGGATTGCGACTGTGCGCGATTTTAATAATCCGGTTGGCGGCATGGTTATCGGTCGAAGTAATAATCATTGCTTTGGCGCGCTTGACGCCGGCTGCACGCAGCATGGAGATATGGGTTGCGTCCCCATAATAGACGCGCTCGCCGGCCTCATAGGCTTCTCGTACAATGACCGGGTCCAGGTCCAGTCCGACATATTCAATTCCCTCCTGCCTCAGAAATGACGACAGATTCTGGCCGATACGACCATATCCGATAATGATGACATGGTTGCGCAGTTCTCTGGAGGCATGAAAAATATTTTTGGCGCGCGCCTGATGTTTTTTGAGATAACTCTTCGGATAAAGATTTTTGGCAATATTGCCATTTTCTCGGATGAGCAGTGGCGCGATAAGCATACTGACCACAATGGCGGCCAGAATGGCCTGACTGTCCTGCACGGAGAGCAGCTCCCGGCTGAGGGCCAGAGCCAGCAATGCAAAGCCGAACTCGCCGCCCTGGGCAAGGACCAGAGCGGTGCGTGCCGCCACAACGTTTTCATAGCCCATCATGCGGCTGATAACCATGATCAGCAGTCCCTTGCCGACAACCAGTACAAACAGCAACAACAACGCCTGTGACCAGATATCAGGCAGCATGGTGACATCCAGTTGAATGCCGATGGTAATGAAAAACAGGCCCATAAAGACATCGCGGAACGGACGTATATCGGTTTCAATCTGATGGCGATACTCGGATTCTCCCAGCATAATACCGGCCAGAAATGCCCCCATGGCCGCGGACAGGCCCAGCATATGAGTGAAAGCACCGGCCGTCAGAGCGATAAACAAAACGGCCAGAGTAAATAACTCGGCGGAGTGAGCGGAGGCCACTATGTGAAAAATCGGGCGCAATACCCAGCGCCCCAATGCGTGCATAATGATAAATGCGGCAGCGGCCCTGGTCATGGCGAGCAACAACTCGACTCCCATACTGCTGTCCGATTCACCGGCCATAATCGGGATAATGACCAGAAACGGCACCACGGCCAGATCCTGAAACAACAATGCACCCAGGGCCAGCCGACCATGGCGGGATTGCATCTCCAGTTGTTCGGTCAGTTGTTTGGCGACAATGGCAGTGGAAGACAGAGCGACGGCTCCGCCAACCACGATCGAACCCGCCCAGTCCATGCCCATGACATGGGCGACTCCCATGCCTGCCAGCGTGGTCAGGATGACCTGTGTACCGCCGAGTCCGAGCACGGCCTTTTTCATGGACACAAGCTGTGCCAGAGAAAACTCCAGACCGATTGAAAACAGTAGAAAAACCACACCCACCTCAGCCAGTAGATGGATGGAATGCTCATTCTCCACCAGACCCAACGCATAAGGGCCGACAACGATGCCGACAAGCAGATAGGCGAGTATGGGTGGCAGGCTGAATTTCCTCAGCACAGTGACCAGCATAATCGACATGGCCAGCAACATCAGAACGGTGTATAGAACATGCTCAGTCAAGGTCTTTCCCGGTTGAGCGGAATATCCGCTGATCGGACAGAGCGTCTTGAGCACCCTGTTCCTGAAATATGTCTATTGTGCATGAAAAAATACCGGCATGTGTATTAGATAAAACCTGATTAAATAAGATTTTTCTGGCAGGGTGGATATGATCGTCCAGCATCCATAAAAGATCGGGCTATCAAGGCAGCCTTTTGGTATTGAAGCAAAAACGGCTGCTGCTACACCGCGTATTTTGTCGTAGAATTACCGTCTGATCATTGAGAGAGGCTGATATGCCGGCATACGACTATTACTGTGAGACGAATGGGAAGACCGTTGAGGTGACTCATCCGGCTGGCAAAAAGCTGCGTTTTTGGGCAGAGGTCTGTTACTACGCGCAAATCCGTCTGGGTGATACCGACCCGGAGGCAGCGGTAAAAATGGTGATCAGCAGAGCACCGGGTGTGTCCATCCCCAAATTCAACAGTGAATTGAGGAATATCGGTTTTACCCGCCTGGAAAAGCGCGATGACGGTATATATGAGAATGTCACCGCGACGGACAGGGAAAGCCGCTACATGAAGCGGGGCGATGCCTCTACCCTGCCGGACATTAAGGGCAGGATTGCGGACTGAACGACAGCGGTTGGCTCCCTTCGACGGGTTCAGGGAGCTTCCCGGTTTGAGTCAGGCTGTATGTTCCTCAGGTTATATCGCCCTGATAATCGGCAATACCCGGATTGCCGGAGACCCTCAGTACTCTCGGATTATTGATCTTTGGTAATCTCAGCACGTTATCATTGTCCTTGTTGGCCAGAATGTAATCGCGGGTGATGTCCCATATCAGGCGGCCTGCTGGAGTGCGATTAACGGTTGCCCAGCCGGAGACAGTATAGGTCTTGGCAGGGTCCAATGCTTCGCCGCTGTCCAGTCTGATATTGGTAATACGTTCACCGAGTTTTCCGGCGGGATTAATGTCATAGTCCAGTCCGCCGATACGCACCATGTCGCCACCGGACTGCAGATAGGGATTGAGATCAAACAGATTATCGGCCACGCCCTCCAGCGTATTATGGATGGCTTCACCGCTCATTTCTGAAACATAGGTCTCACCATAGGTTATGGCACATTGTGCCATGACATCCTCCATCGTGATCCAGTCACCTTTCGGCACGGTCGTGCCCCAGCGGACACCGGGTGACAATGAAATATCGGAATTGTGCTCATAGCGTAATGCGTTACACAACACCTGATCCCAGGTGCCCATGAAGTTGCCACGGCGGAATAAGGTACGGTCCGCGATAGCCAGCTTCTCGGACAGAATCTCCTCATAGGTTTTGCCGACCCGGTCCGGATTAAAGAACCGGTCACTGGCGCGTGATTCGATAATCCGGTTATCGTATTTCCTGGAGCGCATCTGCCTGATGTAGGCTGCCATTTCCTTGTCGGCTTCCAGCCATTTTGATATAACAGGCATCATTTTATAGTGCATATTCTTTAGCCTGCCGTCATCACCGAACTCAAAGTCCATGACGCCGACAAATTTACCGTTGGAACCGGCGTTAGTTACCAGACAGGTGCCTCCTTCAGCATTTTTCACCATGACCGGCTTTGGCATACCATCGTGTGTGTGGCCACCGAATACAGCATTCAACCCCGGTACCCGCTTGGCCATTTTGATATCGACATCCATACCGTTATGGGAAAGCAGAACAACGGCATCGGGTTTTTCATTCTCGCGGATGGTGCTGACCAGTTCGATCATATCGTCTTCGCGCAGACCGAATGACCAGTCCGGGAAGAACTCCTGCGGATTGGCATTGGCAGTACGCGGGAATGCCTGGCCGACAATACAAATGCGGTGACCATTGATTTCCTTGATGACATAGGGGCGGAAGGCATGGCCGGAATCTTCATCATACAGGCCGCGTCCGTCATATTTTTCGATCATGGCAGGATATGTATCGCCCATCAGGGCATCCTCTTTGACGCGCACATTCTGGCCGATAAAGTCACCCCTGAAGATGCTGGTATTGCTCAATACCTCGTCATCACGGTAAGTGAATTCCCAGTGACCGACCATGACATCCAGGCCGAGAATATTGGATGCCTCGACCATATCCACACCACGGGTCCACAGGGACGTGCCGGAACCCTGCCACAGGTCGCCGCCATCAATCGTCAGTGTTTTTTCACGACCACCGGCCTGCTTTCGAAGTCGGTCAAGCAGGGTTTTGACCTGAGGAAAGCCGCCGGTTTTTCCATACTTCTTTGCGGCGCGATTGAAATTCAGATAGGTGTAGGCATAGGCTTCCGGTGAATTTTCCTTCAGGTTCATTTCTGTGAGCAGACTTCTGCCCACAAGATGCGGTGCACGACCATAGGCATCACCGAAGCCCAGGTTGACATTGGGTTCACGGAAATAAACGGGCTGTAACTGGCCATGCACATCCGTGATATGGAGAATGCGCGCGTCCCCTTTCATTGGAACATTATAAAACCCGTCAGGTTCTCCATCGGTGACCTGTGGCGGGGTGGGCTTTGGGGGTGGAGAAACGGCAGGAGCCGGTGGCTGTGCCTCCGGTGGCGTATCTGCTTCACAGGATACCAGTGCGGGTACGGACGCAAGTCCCATCAGTTTTATAAATTCTCTACGGCTGGCAGGGGGCATATTTTCTCACCTTGATGTTGAATGTTTGTATAACCGGGGGGATGAATCATGTGACACCCACAGGGTCATCCCCTAAATGGTCATTGTACCGAACGATGAACAGGGAGCGCAATGTTTTTTGTATTGGTCTGGCTCTGGTTGAGTCCATGTTTTTGGGCAGGATACCATGCCGCTTTCCGGCAGTTTTTACGCCATTTTTGACTTCAGGAAGGGAGCTTTAGTAGATTGCCGTTCTCCTTCGACAGAACAAGCCCGATTTCAATGCCGTCACTGAAAAACCTGATTTTCACTCTGATATACCTGCTGACCACCTTATTGCCCGCGACACTGGCAGCGGATGTAGTGCGGCCGGCCCTGGTTGAGATCAGCATAAATGCCAGCGGCGCATACAGAATTGAAATCCGGGCCAGCATAGAGGCACTGCTGACCGGCATCAACGCCGCCTATACAAATACCCGTGATGCACCGACGGCAGAGGCTTATGATGCCCTGCGTGCGTTACAGGCTTCGCAACTGGACAAGAAATGGCAATCCTTCAGGCGGCATTTTGCCGGACAGCTTGAGCTGCGATTTGATGGGCAGCCGACGCCGCTTACGGTGACGCATACCCGCATACCGGAACCGGGATATACCGGAGTTCCGCGTATCAGTGTGATCACTCTGGAAGGCAGAGTGGAACATTCGGCGCAGACGGTTGACTGGTATTACCCGGCCGTATTTGGTGACAGCACAGTGAGGGTGCGTCAGGTTGATGAGGTCAGAGAGAAATGGCACTGGTCAGAATGGCAATGGCTGCGCGGAGACGAACGCTCCGGGCCGTTTTCACTGACCGAGGTATTTTCCAGGCGGTCATTGAGTGAGACCGTGTGGCTGTATGTGGTTGCTGGTTTTGAGCACATCCTGCCGAAAGGGCTGGATCATATTCTTTTCATCCTCGGCATTTTTCTGCTTGGCAGTCGGATAAAGCCGCTGCTGTGGCAAGTCACCATGTTCACTGTGGCCCATACGGTCACACTGGGCCTGACCGTAGCGGGTTATATCAACCTGCCGGCGAGCATTGTGGAACCGCTGATCGCGTTGTCGATTGCTTATATCGGGTTGGAAAATATCCGTCATGTGAATCTGCATGGCAGTCGTTTGTTACTGGTGTTTGCCTTTGGGTTGCTGCATGGCATGGGGTTTGCGGGTGTTTTACAGGAATTCGGCATGCCGGATGATGCCTTTCTGACAGCACTGATCAGCTTTAATATCGGAGTCGAGCTTGGCCAGTTGGCGATCATTTTGCTGGCCTTTCTGGCGGTAGGTGTTTGCTGCCGTCATCGGCAATGGTACCGTGCGGCTATCATCGTTCCGGGTTCGGCTGCCATAGCCATGACCGGTCTTTACTGGACATTTGAGAGACTGCCGTTTTAGGGGTTGGACTCCTGAGATTTTTAAGAAGGCTTAAAGCCCGTATCAGCAGCTCTATGGGTATGGTCGTCTCCCTGATACGGCTATGAATGCCTGCCCATTATTCCCAATCCCCCCGGACTGCTGTAGTATCGCGCCCGCACTCACATCGGAGACTTTCAGGCAATGACCGGCAGATGTTTTTTATCGGCGATTATCGTGACTTTACTGTTTTTCCCCCGGTCATGGGCCGAGCCGGTCATGGTGACAACGGGCCTGTTTGGCGATATTGCCTATTACCCACAGGGCAGCATTCCTGCCGAGGTGGTTGCCCTTGAGGATGCAAACCTTGCTGCCCGGATTACTTCCTGGGTAGAGACCATCCATGCTGCTGTCGGGCAGCGGGTCCGGGCGGGAGACACCCTGATCAGTCTGGACTGTCGCAAACCGCAAGCCGCACTGCTGCAGGTCAGAGCCGATAAAGACGCCAATTCAGCGAGGATTGAACTGGCCGAATACCGGGTCAAACAGGCACAATCCCTGCGTGATAAAAATCATACTTCAGAGGAAGCCCTGATCACACGGCAGTCGGAGCTGGATGCCCTGCGGGCAGAAGACCACTCACTTCGCGCAAGGATACTCGACCGGCAGATCGATGTTGAACAATGTCTTGTGACCGCACCGTTTGATGGAGTGATTGAACGCAGAATGGTGGATATGGGTGAGGCAGTCAGTCCCGGCCAGGCATTGATTCGGCTGGTTAATCCGGAGAAAAACGAGGTCAGCGCGACAATCACCGCACAATCAGCGGCGCAGATCAATGATATCGAGCAATATGTCTTCATCTCCGGTGAACAGGAATTTCCGTTGCAGTTACGCACCATGATTCCGATCTCCGATCCGGTGACACGCAGCCGTGAAATCCGGCTGACATTTGCAGGCCGACCGGCCAGTCCTGGCGACAGTGGTCGGCTGGTCTGGTCCATGAAGCAGCGCGCCCTGACGCCGGACTATCTGGTCAAGCGTGGCGAAGAATATGGAATACTACTTGTTGAAAACGACATGGCTGTATTCATGCCTGTGCCGCAGGCGCAGGAAGGTCAGCCGGTTTTCGTTGATCTGGCGGACGATGCCAGACTGATTATAAAGGGGCGCCTGATAGTCGAGCATGATGACGCCCTGAAGATAGTCAATTAGACGACCTTTCATGTATCTGCGTTTTATCAGCAATCACGTATTCGCCAATCTGCTGTTCGCACTGGTGATCGTGATCGGTTCTCTCAGCTACATGCTGATGCCGCGAGAAAAAGATCCGACTATCAATTTTAACTGGATTCAGGTGATGACCTTTTTGCCGGGGGCATCGGCAAGTGACATCGAAAGAAAAATAACAAATCCTCTGGAAGAAGCCATACGCAGCGTTGACGATATCCGGTTTGTTACCAGCACCAGCCGGGAAGGGCTTTCCAGTATCCTGCTGCGCTTTGAGGAGATAGATCAGCGTACTTTTGACAAACGCCTGAATGACCTGCGTCGTGAAATTCAGGCAGTCGAAAACACAGAACTGCCGGATGCAGCCGAATCACCGATTCTGGTGGAAATTACCACGGATAATGCCCTGCCGACTGCATCCATCGTGGTGACCGGTATCAGCGATGATGAAACCCTGCACCGAGAGGCACTTCTTATAGAAAAAGACATAGAAAATATCAATGGTGTGGACAGCGTTATCAAGGTAGGTGCGCGGGAACCCGAACTGCGGGTTGAAATTGATCTGCGGGCCCTGACCAGTCACGGTATCAGCCCCATGCACATCGTCGATACGATTCGGGCGCACTATCAGGACGTATCGGCTGGAGGTATTGATCTCGCTGACAGACGCTGGCTTGTCAGCCTGAAAGGCACCAGCGGTGATGTGCGGGATCTGGCCCGTTTGCCGATAGCCGGGCCGAACAGTGAAGTCCTGCTGGGTGAAGTTGCGCATGTCCGGCGCGTGCGCGAAAAGGCTGAGCAATTGATATTTATGGATGACCGACCCGGAGTTCTGCTGTGGGTAGCCAAGAAATCGCATACCAACGTACTGGAACTGCTTGAGCGGATAGAGTCCTATATAGAACAGCGCAATCGGCTGTCACGAGCCACCGGCGTATCACTGACCCTGGTGGACGACCAGACCGATGCCACCCGGCAGGCGATCTCGGTAATGGAAGCCAATGCCTTACTGGGCCTGCTGTTTGTACTGTGCATTACCTGGTTATTTCTTGGTTCTCGCATTGCGCTACTGACCAGCATAGGGATCCCCTTTACTCTGGCGGGCACATTCTGGTTTCTGGACACTATTGGTCAATCGGTCAATAACTCGGTACTGCTGGGCATCGTCATCAGCCTCGGTATGCTGGTTGACGATGCAGTGGTTGTGGTGGAATCCATCTTCGAGCGGCTGCGTCGAGGCATCCCGGCAAGAGAAGCCATAGCGCGGGCCCTGAATGAGGTCAGCGGGCCGGTACTGACCTCGGTGCTGACAACAATGGCGGCCTTTATGCCATTGATGCTGATTCCCGGCATCTTGGGCAAATTCATGTTTGTAGTGCCGCTGGTTGTGACGGTTGCGCTTGCGGTAAGTCTGGTGGAAGCCTTCTGGATGTTGCCGGCCCATGTCATGGCGGCCGATGTCAATTTCAGGAAGCCCTCAAAATTTCACATGCTGCGTGTGCGCCTGATTCACCACATACAGATCAAATACGGCAGATTGCTGATCAAGGCCCTGCGCTATCCGGTACGCACACTGATGATTGCCGGTACCGTGTTCACGCTGGCGGTTGTGCTGCTGGTTACAGAGCAGGTCAAGGTTCGTTTTTTCGCCTTTGATCCGATTCGACTGTTTTATGTTGACATTACCATGCCGCAGGGTACGCCGTTGCAGACAACGGCCGATACCATGCGGCAGATAGAAAGGCGGCTGCGGGACAATATCGGAGAGCAGGATGTCAGGAGTATCGCGTCTTATGCAGGGGAGCTGCTGACAGAAACAGAACCGCTGTTCGGAGAGCGCTTTGCCCAGATTGTCGTCAGCCTTAAGCCTGCGACTGGCGACATGCGCGATGCCGAGCAGATTGTTGAAGACATGCGACCGCACTTCACAGACATTGCCGGACCGGAAAATATCCGCTTTTGGGCACTGAAAGACGGCCCGCCTTCCGGCAAACCCATCTCGGTCAAAGTGCGTGGCAGTGACTTTACAGAAATTCGTGCTGCTTTGGACGAGCTAAAGCAGGAACTGGGCCAAATGCCGGGAGTGACCGATATCAGTGATGACGACAGCGGTGGGGCACCTGAGCTTGTTTTGCGGCTCAACCTCGGTGCCGTTAATCGGGCCGGGATCGATCCGGCAGCCGTGGCCCGAATCATACGGCTGCTGATTGATGGCGAGACAGTCACCACATTCTGGGATGCCGGCGAGGAAACCAGAGTGCTGGTGAAATCCATCAATGACGGCATTACCGATACGCAGGCGCTGCTGTCCCGCAAACTGATGCTGCCGTCCGGCAAAGACATTGCCCTGGCGGAGCTGGTACATGCAGAAGTAAGGCAATCGCGTGGCAACATCAGGCACTATAACTACCGCCGTGCGATTACCCTGGAAGCGGGACTGGACAAAGACATTATCGGCACCGTGCAGGCCAACGACCAGCTCAGAGCAGTCTGGCAGCAGATGCGTGATCGTCATCCCGGAGTGGATCTGGATTTCAGTGGCGAGCTGGACGACATCCAGGAAAGCGTCGATGCCATAGGCATTCTGTTTCTATTCGGGCTTGGGCTGATATACACCATAGTCGGCACCCAGTTCAGGAGCTATCTGCAGCCGCTCATTATCATTCTATCCACCATCCCCATGGCGGCCACCGGTGTTGTGCTGGGTCTGATGGTGACCGGTAATCCGTTAAGTCTGTTTACACTGTACGGAGTGGTGGCGCTGGGCGGCATTGCGGTGAATGCAGCGATCGTCATGATCAGTGCGGCGAATACCCGTTACAGGGCCGGCATGAGCATCCTGCATTCAACCTTCTATGCAGCGCGCCGGCGCGTTATACCGATAGTGATTACCGCCCTCACAACCATTGGTGGTTTGTTCTCTCTGGCCACGGGACTGGGCGGCAAATCACTGCTCTGGGGGCCGGTGGCCACGGCGATAGTCTCCGGTTTAACGGTATCGACGCTGTTTTCATTATTTCTGGTGCCGTTGTTTTACCGGATACTGCAGGGAATCGTGCAGGGCCATCGTCGTAGTCAGGTGACTTGAATATCTTGGGAGCGACCCTTTGGGTGCTTGGCGCAATGTGCAGGGTAACCCGACTGCGCACTTAAACCGGGCTTTCCAGACCTGCCGAGGCAGTCTGTAGAAAGGCAGCCCGCTCGAACCCACAAAAAACCAATCCGATTATCCGCTTTTCACTACCGGCTGTCTATCTGGTGTGCAATTCCTCTGCCAGCGTCCGATAGACCGGATGAACGTATGCTATACTTTATATTGGATCGATAGACGCATAATCGCTATCATACAAAGTATTTGCACCACTAAACCTAAAGTAACATATGAACTTTGAAAAAACGGCCCCGGTCGTCGCAAATTTGATCAGGCTATTGCAGCGCATCCATCATTCGGTTGCCCGCATCCTGCTGGCGTTGCTGCTGTGCCTGCCGCTGACCGAGGTCGCTGCGCAGACACGCGAACTCATAGTCATGCCCAATCCGCTGACCGTGCCACTGGAAGGCAGAGCGGACTATACAGTGCAACTGAGTGTCCGGCCGGCGGCGACTGTCAGGGTGCAGATCGCTACCCCCACCCGAGGATTGAGTGTGCAGAGTGCTGCGGACTTTGACCCTGGAGATGATATAGAGCTTCAGTTCAGTCAGGCGAACTGGAATCAGCCGCAGACGGTGACAGTCATGGTGGCAGGTTTAGAGTCGGGTCGTACTGGACAGATTAACCACAGAGACCGTAACCGCATCTATAGTGAAACATCACCGTTTCTGGTCACGATAACAGACGACATGGACGACATGGACGACATGGACGACATGGACGACATGGATGAGGACATGGGCGGTACGACGACCGTGACCGCCAGTCCGGGCGTGACCATCAGCGAGACAACCATCGCCATCCTCGAAGATAGTACAGCTACCTACACCGTGGTGCTCAATACATCGCCGCAGACAGGACGGAGTGCCACCATCAGCGTCAACCCCTCGTCAGGTGTCGTGGACGTGAGCCGGAACGCCCTGACCTTTACCACCGCAAACTGGAACATGCCACAAACGGTCACCATTACAGGTGTGGGTAACTTCAGGGATGATGACTTGGAGGTTCGCACCGCAGACATTCAGCACACAATCAACAATGCCGGTAGCGATGGTGGTGGCTATGTCCCCGGTCTTGATATTGCCTCCGTGAGTGTTACCGTAACGGACGACGATATGGAAGGGCTGGTGTTCACACCGGACACGCTGTCAATCATTGAAGGGGGTAGTGGCAGCTACGGGGTGGCACTGGCAAGCCAGCCGGCGCTACCGGTAAGAGTCATCATCACTCCGAGTGAGTCTGCCTTTCTTACTTGGACTCAGGAACTGGAATTCAGTATAACGGATTGGATGATTCCGCAGGAGGTGACGGTGACGGCGCTTCAGGATAGCTCCATAAGAGTGCGCGACCGTGTCGTGCAGATGACGCACACGACCCAAGATAATCCCCCTGGTGTGCTGCTTGAACCCGTGAGTTACACCAGATTCATTCCGCCATACGGCCCTGTGACGATCAACATCATCGATATCAACCGGCTTGCCCTGAGTGTCAATCCGGTCACAGTGAGCGAAGGGAGTGGCACGCAGGCCATCAACGTCACCGCCACGACAAACGGCGGGGTCCCCACCCCCACCCCGATAACGGTGAGCGTCAGCCTGGACGACAATACGGCCACCCTGACGGATGACTATGCGCCGGTAGCCGACTTTGATATCACCATTCCGGCGAACGCAACCAGCGGCACCTATGAATTCGACCTGATACCGGTCAGCGACAATCTGGACGAACCGGACGAAACCATCGATGTGGTCGGTACCGCGAGTGGCTTCACGGTCATCGGTGCCGAAATTGTGATAGCAGACGACGATGGTACGCCCTCTTTTTCGATAGCCGATGCGGAAGGTACGGAAGGGGGTTCAGTCAGCTTTACGGTGACACGTATGGGCGCGACCGATAATGTGGTATCGGTGCAATGGAGTACCGTCATGGGCACCGCCACAGAGCAGGACTACGCCGGGGTATCGCTGCAGACACTGACATTCGCAGCCGGACAGACCAGCATGGAGCTGGAGGTGGGAGTGAACGATGATGACCTGGATGAGCCGGATCAGGAGACATTTATGGTGCGATTGAGCGGGGCGACCAGGGTGGGGAGCGATCCGGGCAATACGCCGATCATCACAGACGACACGGCGATTGGCACGATTAACGACAACGATGATCCACCGGCTTTTTCGGTGGCGGATGCCAGTGGCGATGAGGGAGAATCCATAAGATTCACAGTGATACGGGCCGGAGCGTCCGACAATGAGGTATCACTGCGATGGAGGACAGCCGATGGTACAGCGACCAGCCCTGATGACTTTAACAGGAGATCAACACGGACACTGACGTTTGCAGCGGGAGAGACCAGCAAGACACTGGCACCGATAAGAACCATCGAAGACACCCTGGATGAGCCGGATGAAACATTCGAGTTGCAGTTATTGGATGCGGTAAAGGCGGTGGATGATCCGGGAGGTACACCGACCATTACGACCCCCACGGCGGTTGGCACAATTAATGATGATGACGACACGCCGGGTTTTACGATAGCCGATGCGGAAGGGGCAGAAGGGGATTCGATCAATTTTATAGTGACGCGCACCGGCGCGGTGAGCAACGAGGTATCGGTGCAATGGACGACGGCCATGGACACCGCGACAGGGGCGGATTTTACCGAGGTATTGGCACCGCAGACCCTGTCATTTGCATCGGGTGTCGGGACGCAGACCGTGACGGTGGATACGACGGAAGACATGTTGTCCGAACTGGATGAAACCTTCCGGGTGGAGTTAAGCGGTGCAGCCAGAGCTGTGGATGATCCGGGAGGTACACCGACGATTGTGAATGGTGTGGCGACCGGCACTATCAGGGACAACGATGTATCTCCGGGTATCACGCTGGAGGTGAGTCCTGACACGTTAGGAGAGGGCAGCGGTACGCAGGTGATTACGGTCACGGCGACGCTGGATGGTGGTATGGTCTTCGGTGATGACCGGACAGTCACGGTGAATGTGGGAGGTGGTTCAGCCACCGCATCGGATGACTATAGGGCTGTTCCGAATTTCGATATTACCATCCCGGCAGGTGCCGACAGTGGTTCCGATACATTTACCCTGACACTGGTTGATGATGTGCTGGACGAGCCGGACGAGACGATAGATATCGCCGGCACCTCTGTGGGGTTGACGATTAGCGGAAATGAGATCGCTATCCGGGATGATGATGCGGTTCCCACGAGTATTACGCTGGAGGTGAGTCCTGACACGTTAGGGGAGGGCAGTGGTACGCAGATGATTACGGTGACGGCGACGGTGGATGGCAGCACGTTCTTTGGTAGCGAGCAGAGAGTCAGGGTCAGTGTGGATGATGGCACGGCAGAAGCACCGGCTGACTATGGGGCGGTTGCCGATTTTGACATTATCATTCCGGCGGGTGCGGACAGTGGTACGAATACATTCATGCTGACACTGGCAGAGGACATGCTGGACGAACCGGATGAGACGATCAACATAACGGGTGACTCGACGGGTTTGGGAGTGACATCGGCTCGCCTGACGATTGGTGACAATGATGAGGTACCGGCTTTTAGGATAGTGGGTGCCTCGGCTACAGAAGGGAGCTCAATCAGTTTTGAGGTGACGCGCACGGGTGCGGTGGACAACGAGGTATCGGTGCAATGGACGACGGTTGTGGGCACGGCTACAGGCGAGGACTTTTTCCAGGCATTGACGCCGCGGACCCTGATATTTGCGCCGGGTCAGACGAGTCGGAGGCTGGCGATATTGGCACTGGAGGATACGCTGGATGAACCGGATGAGACATTCGAGGTTCAGCTGGATGGAGCGGCCAGAGGTGCGGACGATCCGGGGGGCACACCGACGATTGCGGTCTCCACGGCGGTTGGTACGATTAATGATAATGACGACACGCCGGGTTTTACGATAGCCGACGCGGAAGGGATGGAGGGTGATTCGCTCCGCTTTGAGGTGACGCGCACGGGTGCGCTGAGTAACGAGGTATCGGTGGAGTGGACGACGGTCACGGGCACGGCTGGTAGAGAGGATTTTACCGAGGTATTGACACCGCAGGTTCTGACATTTGCATCGGGTGTGGGGACGCGGACTGTGACGGTGGATACGACGGAAGACCTGTTGTCTGAAGTAGATGAAACTTTTCGGGTGGAGTTAAGCGGTGCAGCCAGAGCGCTTAATGATCCGGGAGGCACACCGACGATTACGGATAATGAAGCGACGGGCACTATCCGGGATGATGATGCGACTCCCACGAGTATTACGCTGGAGGTCAGTCCTGACATGTCAGGAGAGGGCAGCGGTACGCAGATGATTACGGTAACGGCGATGGTGGATGGCAGCACGCGGTTCAGTGATGAGCGCACCGTCATGGTGAGTGTAGGCGATGGTACGGCAGAAGCACCGGCTGACTATGGGGCGGTGACCGATTTTGAAATTATCATCCCGGCGGGTGCGGACAGTGGTACGAATACATTCATGCTGACACCGGCAGATGACATGCTGGACGAGCCGGATGAGACGATCAATATCACCGGTGACTCGACGGGCTTGGGAGTGACATCGGTTCGCCTGACGATTGGTGACAATGATGAGGTGCCGTCTTTTGAGATAGCGGCT
>JAJDYQ010000039.1 GCA_022825085.1 Gammaproteobacteria bacterium | reverse complement strand
GAACAGGAGCGGTATCACCAGATTGTAATCGGACCATTTGGTTTCTTTCTGGAAATCATCACCATTGATGGGCTGCCTCAAAGTGACCATCCAAGGGTTCCCTTGCTTGACTGTCTCGTCAGATACAGCTTCTACCAAATGAAGATACTGGATTCCTACATCCCAATAGCCGAGTGCTTCTTCACATGGTGATGTCATTGAGGAAACCATTTTATTGCATAACTCTATTTATGGACTTTCCAGTCTATCACAAGTAGAGCTCAGCCAGTACTTTAATGCTCTTCGCCTGGTTTGAGGGCATCAAGCAGCAGCGGCATTGTTGTTGCCTGGATGAATATGGTAAATATTACAACACCATAGGCAATGGATTGAATTGTCCACCAGTAAGGCAGTTCTATCGGCAGTGACAGAGCAAGGGCCAGGGTTACTGCACCTCGTATATTTCCCCAGTACATAACTGCTCTGTATTTTATGTCAATCGGGGTCATGCCGGGCAGGTAGTTCAACAGCGGCATGACTCCCATTGTACTGATCAGTCTGGCAATCATGGATGCGGCGATACCCATCAGTATTGCAAGCCATTGGTCTGTGAACATGGCAACCTGGATGGTAATGCCTGAAATCAGAAACAGCATGGCATTCGCTACATAGGCTTTGTATTCCCATAGTTCGTGCATAAAGCCATGCTGCTGTTTTTGCCCGGCATTTCGGCTGGCATGTCCAAGCAGCAATCCGACAGTCAGTACCGACATCACGCCTGAAACATGCAAAAGCCCTTCTGCAAGGACGAAGGATATGTACGCTGCTATCAGGCTGACCACGCTGCGTGTAATTGTACTTTCGATCAATGGCAGCAGGAGAAGAATCGATCCCCCCAAAAGCCCTCCGACGAATATGCCGCCGAAAAATGTTTTTAGAAAGCCGTAGGCGGCATCTGGAATATCCATCGCACCATCGCCATGTATCGCAATGCTAATGAGCAAAGTGAACAGTACTATCGCGGTGGCATCATTAAACAAGCTCTCGCCATCAACCAGTATGCATAATCGCTCCGGCACACCTGCTTTTTTGAATAGTGCCAATACCGCCGCTGGGTCTGTTGCCGACAATAAGGCCCCTGTCAGTAAAGCTGCAACCCATGGAAAGCCGGCAGGATGACCAATGCCGTAATATAGGAGTGTGCCTATCAATGCCGTTGACAACAGCATCAGGGGGAGCGCCAAAAACAGGACAGGTATTATATTTTTTACGAGCAGGCGCAGATTAAGATTAAACGCTGCTTCAAAAATCAATATGGGCAGGAAAACAAAGAAAATCAGGCCATGGAAGTTATTCCAGCGTATGCCGGTGTCTATTGAAAGGGCCACCAGTATTTCTGATACGGCAAAACCAACCAACAATAATGCTGCAATAAACGGCAGGCGGGCTTTTTCCGCCAGTGGCTCGATAATAATGGCCAGTAGCAGCATACCCATAAACAGCAGGATAACGTGCTGTATGGCCATGGCCCTGATTATTGTCTGAATTTAAGGGCAATCCAGTAGTCGGCACTGGCATATTTACCTGCGCCGATAAAGAAAAGCGCCAGCAGCATGATAAAGTAGGTCGCCGCCCATTCTATGCCATTGTTGGATATGACAAAGCTGCCTGATCCCGTCAGCCAGTCGTAGTTTCCATGTTCCTGCAAAATTGATCGCGCCGCCTGTAAACGCTGGCCTGCTTCTTCTATGTTGGCCGATGGCCATGGGCTCATTGCGTCTGCAACGGCCTGCCATCCATTTTGCCAGTGGACGGAGAATGCGGCCACCAGCATTGTGATCATCAGTGGAATTGATACCCAGCGCACACCGATTCCCATGAGCAACATGATTGAACCGAAAATTTCAGTCGTAATAGCCAACAGGGCCATCAAACCCGGCAGCGGCAAGCCCAGACCCCAGTCGGGGTTACCGAACCAACTGGAGGTGTTCTGAAATCCTTCCTTAACCGCTTCCCAGCTTTCCAGACCACCTACCTTATTTGTGCCGGCAATCCAGAACACAGGTGCCAGATACAGTCTCAACAGCAAAGGTGCCAGAAAATCGGTTACTCGACTCGTATCGAGCAGGTCCTGTAGCTTATTGAATAATGCAATCATTGTTTCTCCTGGATGATATCAGATAAATTTCAGCCAACTATCATTTTGTATGATCCGACCAATTAGACGCTCTCGGCAGGATACCACCATTATGCTTTGTCAGCATCGGTTAATTCCGGCAGCGGATGGAGCTCATTTAATGGTATGGACAGGCTGTTCTGGCCAACGATTCTTGCATGGTGGCGCCTGAATTCTCTCGGTTCTTTCACTCCGCAGGAATGGCCAATCATACCAACCTCATACACCATGTTTTTCGCATAGTTGGCAACTCGCTCTGCTTTCTCGGCGACGACCAGCCCACCTTGCATTTTTTTATTGTGTGTCGTAATGCCCGTCGGACATGTGTTTTTATTGCATTGCAGAGCCTGAATACAGCCCAGGGCAAACATGAAGCCTCTGGCGCTTACGCAGAAATCAGCTCCAAGGCACAGTGCCCAGGCCACATCGGCAGGGGTCACCAGCTTACCGGATGCAAATACTTTGATCCGGCTACGCAGCCGATATTCAATCAGCTTATTGACCAGTAACGGCAGCCCTTCGCGTAAAGGCAGGCCCATATCATCAATCAATGGCATCGGCGCTGCACCAGTTCCACCATCTGCGCTATCCACCGTAATAAAATCAGGGGCGCTTTCCTCGCCTCGCTTATTGATTTCGTCAAATAATTCATCCAGCCATCCATAGGCTCCCATCACTGCCTTGAATCCAACCGGCTTGCCTGTCACTCGGCGAATGTGGTCAATCATGTCCAGCAGGTCGGCATTTGAGTTGATATCCGGGTGGCGGTTTGGGCTAATGGCGTCTTCTCCAACATGGATACCTCGTATTCGAGCAATTTCCTCGGTAACCTTGGCACCCGGCAGAATGCCACCTTTACCCGGCTTTGCTCCCTGAGAAAGTTTAATCTCGAACATTCTGACTTGTTCGTGTGAAGACATTTCATTGAGTTTTTCATCATTAAGTCTGCCTTCCAGATCACGTACCCCATTCTTCGCCGTACCAATCTGAAAAATGATATCAGCACCCCCTTCAAGATGGTAAGGTGACAGCCCCCCCTCCCCTGTATTCATCCATATGCCCGCTTTACGGGCACCCTTTGACAGGGCCAGAACCGCTGGCCTGGATATGGCTCCATAGCTCATGCCTGAAATACCGAACAATGCACTGGTGGTCCAGGGTTTTTTACAGTATGGCCCAAGGGTAATCGGCGATGGGTCAACCGCATCCTTGCCCAGAGTAGGAAACGGGCAGTTGACAAACAGGACTGTGCCGGGTGACTTTAAGTCACGAGTGGAACCAAACGCTACAGTGTTATTGATATTTTTAGCCGCACGGTACGCCCATGAGCGTTGTGCGCGGTTAAATGGTAATTCTTCCCGATCCATGGCAAAGAAATATTGCCTAAAAAATTCACCGACATGCTCGAACAGATAGCGGAAGTGTCCAATAACCGGGTAGTTACGCCGAATGGCATGCTGGGTTTGGGTAATATCAACAATGTAGGTGATGATAACTATGGCGACCAGGACGCCTACTGCAAATATAAAAGCTACTGCAAGGGTTTCCAGGGTCACATATAAAAAGCTGTTCTGTAATTTTTCTACCATAGTTCCGTCTCCTGTTGCACTTTAAGTTATACCGCTTTGGAACGCATCACCATCATTTTTTCTACGGTCATGTCCTGGTAGGTATATCGTATGCCACCTGTTCCATGGCCTGATTGTTTCAAACCGGCAAAAGGCATCCAGTCAACCCGAAATGCTGTATGCTCATTCACCATAACTGCCGAGGCATCCAGATTTTTATAGGCATGCAGGGCCGTATCTATATCCCGCGTATAGACAGAAGCCTGAAAAGAATAAGGCAGGCTATTGGCCCGTCGAATCGCCTCATCGATATCATCATATGCATAGACACAGATCACAGGGCCAAATACTTCGTTGCAGCTAATCCTTGTGCTGTCGGGCGGATTGAGTAATACCGTTGCCGGATAACAGGTGTCTGAAACCGGCTTGCCACCACTCAACAGTCTGGCACCGTCGTTGACGGCTTGTTCAACCCATTCATGCACTCTGGTTACTTCACGGCGGCGAATAAGTGGCCCAATATCGGTGTCCTCCAGCGCCGGATCACCAACCTGCATGGCATTGCCCAGTTCAGCCAGACGCTGCGCTATCTCTTCAGCCAGTTTCGAAGGCGCATAAACACGCTGCACCGATACACAGACCTGTCCGGCATGGTAAAAACCGGCCCGGGCTATCATTGGCAGATTTTCGTCCAGCTCTGCATCTTCCGCTAAAATGACCGGTGCCGCACCACCGTGTTCAAGCGCACTGCGTACACCCGGAGCCAGCTTGGAGTGCAGCATCCAGCCGACTTTGGCACTGCCGATAAAACTGAAAAATCCGACCCGCTCATCGGTTACCAGCTGCTCTGCAATACTGATATCATCGACAACACAGGCTTGGCACCATTCTTCCGGCAGACCCGCTTCTCTAAGTATCGAGATAAGGCGCATACATGATAATGGCGTATCCTCGGCCGGCTTGACAATCACCGGGCAGCCTGAGGCGACGGCCGGACCGACCTGATGCACGATTAAATTTAACGGATGGTTAAATGCGCTCACGGCTATCACCACGCCGATGGGTTCACGATGCGTAAACGCCAGATGTCCTGCTGATGCCGGTGTAACATTCATCGGTATCTCATGTCCCGATTCATTACGCAGCAACTCGGCACAGTTCCTGATGCCATCAATAGCCCGTGCAACCTCAGTACGTGAATCCACTAAAGGCTTGCCTCCTTCTCTGGCGGCTCCCAGGGCAAGATATTCAAATCTGTCCTGCATGATTTCAACTGCCCTGTTCAGTATCTGAATACGCTCCGCCCCACTCAGCCACTGGCTACGGTCACGATAAAGCTGAAAAGCAGTGGATAATGCGACTTCCACATCTTCTCTGTTTGCGATCCCCGCCGAACCAACCGTGGAACCATCAAAAGGCGAAATAACGGTTAGTTGCCTTTCCGCCTGACGGCCTGAGATCATTAGTGGATAGTCTTCAACCATGTTAACTCCAGCAGTATTCAGTCATTGCCAATGTTAAATCGGGCAAACCAATCCACCAAGTTTTTCCGTCAGTTTCATGTTTTCTTCGTAATCAACCGCGCAGTCAACAATAACAACAGTATTATCATCTCTCGCATGTTGTAGTGTCGGCAGTAAATCCTGTGCGGATTCTACACGATAGCCTCTGGCACCAAAGCTTTCCGCATACTTCACGAAATCTGGATTATTGAAGTCTATATGGCTGGGTCTGCCGAAAGCCTTCATTTGGTGCCAACGGATTAATCCGTATTTTGAATCTGTCCAGACAAGAATAATAAATGCTGTACCAGCGCGAAGTGCAGTCTCGATTTCCTGAGAGTTCATCATGAAGCCTGCATCGCCGGTCACTGCAACCACGGTGCGCTCAGGATGATGCAGTTTGGCCGCGATAGCGCCAGGAACAGCTATTCCCATTGACGCAAAACCGTTTGAGATAATACAGGTATTGGGGCGCTCTCCCTGATACATGCGGGCCATCCACATCTTGTGTGCGCCAACATCACTGATAACAATATCTTCCGGATTAAGCAACTGTCGCAAATCCCATATTATTTTCTGTGGCTTGACGGGAAAACCGGTGTCACCGGCATGTTCTTCGACTTCATCTATAACGGCTTGTCGCAAAGCCGTCGCCGGAAATGTTTCACACGGCACGGCAAGTTCACCAATGGCATCGAGTGCCTGGGTAATATCACCGATAACACCACATTCAACAATGTAATATTCATCTACTTCGGCAGACGAAAAATCAATGTGAATGATTTTCACCTGCTTATTCTTGTTCCATAAATAAGGATGATACTCGACGAGGTCATAACCCACACAGATCACAACATCGGCCCTGTCAAAACCACAGGAAATATAATCATTAGCCGCCAGACCTACTGCACCAAGACAATGGCTATTTGAGAACGGAATCGATCCCTTGGACATAAATGTCGTTGCTACAGGCAGATTGAGTTTTTCGGAGAATCGGCTCAGGGCTTCATTCGCTTTTCCCCGCACAATGCCGTTGCCGGCCATAATCAAAGGAAAGCGTGCGGAAGAAATGATATCGGCAGCCTGTTGCAGCTTGTCTTCTGGCGGCATGGGGGCTTTTGCACTTTGTACCTTGAGCGGCTCCTTTCCTTCGACCGACATGCTGGCAATGTTTTCAGGGAGATCGATAAAACTGCCACCGGGCTTTTCTGCCTGTGCTACCTTGAATGCTTTGCGAATAATTTCAGGGATGATTTCTGGTTCACGCACCTGTGTTGAGTATTTTGATATGGGTTCAAACAGGTTGACGAGGTCCAGTATCTGGTGGCTTTCCTTGTGTAAGCGCGTTGTCGCACCCTGACCTGCAATACCGACAATCGGAGCACGATCCATATTCGCATCTGCAAAACCGGTAATCAGGTTTGTTGCACCGGGACCTAAGGTAGCCAGACAAACCCCTGCCCTGCCCGTCAACCGCCCTTGTACATCCGCCATAAAGGCTGCTCCCTGCTCATGGCGCGTCGTAATGAAATTAATCGGGCTATCGAGCAGGACATCCATCACGGCGATGTTTTCTTCGCCCGGAATACCAAAAATATACTCAACCCCCTCATTTTCCAGACAGCGGACAAACAGTTCTGATCCCTTCACTATTCACCTCCTTGATGTTGCTGTTATTGGCTGATACATGACGGCTGCAACCATTATGGCGGCATAATCATCGATAGAAGCTGCTCCGTACCTTTAGCTGGCTATGAAGCCAACGACAGGCATTTACTCTGCTTGCCGGCGAATAATCGCTGTGCCCAGTACAATATCCTTCGCTCGCAACTGCTTTAACGTATCCATTCCGCCTGAGATGATAACCTCTGGTCGAGGATGATTCAACTCTTGTGCGACCAACTCCAGGGCCTGCTCGCCACTCAAGCTCCGGCTCTCATCCTCAAGTAATTGAAATAATCGTGCTGTTACAGGGTTTAGCTGTATAAAACCAACATCATCCTGTGCATCACGATAAATAATAATCCAGGTTGGCTGGTCCGGCTTTTCGGTCGGCCGGTAGTCACGGCTAATCGTATGTACCGGCCACTCGTAGGAAAGCAACCACGCCAGAGGAGAAATAACGACAGGTTCATACCTTAAATCTCCCCGGCTGTTAAATGACACATCGGCTATGCAATCTTTGGATAATGATAATGCCGTTTCCATCCATTCATAGTGTGCCAATTCATAAATAAAGGCGGGATCGTCATCGCCCGGGATAAATTCATTGAGCAGGTAATAAACAAACTCCCCGGCCATTTCCGGGAAATGCGGAGTTTTAGCATTATGGCGTGAGAAGTAATCCCTTATCAAAAGATGCCAGGCATCTTCATCATAGAGTGAGCGCAAGACCGGAAAGCCGGTCGCCATAAAGTTTTCTACATTGTTATAGAAGAGATCGCGATAAACCGCCATGCGGCGGTCTTCTATCCCATCAGGCCCAGACACATTCTCAGGATCGCGGATATGTGCGGCGAAATCGTATTGTATCTGCCTGAAACCCGACAACAACATGACTAGGAGGCCTGCGATTGAAGCAGGACATGTGAAGTATCGCCCTGACATTCAATAATTTTGTCAACCTCAACCAGCAGTTTTTCTAAAGGCGGGATATTAAAATCGCGTTCCAGCAATGTCGGAAATATACCAAATATGTCATAGGCAGTCCGCAACAGGGCCCAGACCGGTTCACAAACATCATCTCCATGCGTATCAACACGCAGGTCTTCGGCTTCGACAAAGTGCCCCGCAACATGCGCATAAGCGATACGCTCTCCCGGCAGGGCCTTCAAAAACTCTTCTGCATCGTACCGATGGTTGATCGCATTAACATAAATATTGTTAATGTCGATATGCAAATCACAGTCAGCCTCTTCAAGAACTGCATTTACAAACTCAATTTCCGACATTTCCTGCCCAGGTGCTGCGTAATAGGAAACATTTTCCATCGCTATACGACGCTCCAGGATATCCTGTACACGACGTATGCGATCCGCCACATAATGAACAGCCTCTTCGGTAAAGGGAATTGGCATCAGGTCATATAAATGGCCTTCGTCCGAGCAGTAGCTAAGGTGCTCGCTGTAACATAAAATGCCATGTTCATCAAGGAAACCCTTTACTTCCTGAACAAACTCAACATCAAGGGGGGACGGCGAGCCAATCGAAAGCGACAGGCCATGGCAGACGAAGTCATGCTGCTCTGTGAAAGATCGAAATTGTTTACCGGCCTTACCGCCGACCCTCATCCAGTTCTCTGGAGCGATCTCCATAAATGAGACACTCTCTGGAAAAACAGCTGCCAGCGAATCCATCAAGGCTCGCCGGAAGCCTAAACCTGCGCCATGCACGGGATAGTCGCGTGTCTGGATACCATTCATCACTTTCTCCCGTGAGACGCATTATAAGTAGGTTACGCAGGTGTTACTTCTTGCCACCGCATTTGCCTTCCCCACACTTGCCTTCGCCGGCAGCTTTGGAACCACCGCATTTGCCTTCTCCACACTTGCCTTCGCCGGCAGCTTTGGAACCACCGCATTTACCTTCTCCGCACTTGCCTTCGCCGGCAGCTTTGGAGCCACCACATTTGCCTTCTCCGCACTTGCCTTCCATCGCAACCTGATAGCCCGAACCCAGATCGGTCATACCAAATGGGCTGACATCAGCCTGAGCAACAGGTACAGTTGCCAGCGAGGTAACTACCACCGCACCAATTGCAGCAGCGATAGGCTTCATTGAAGTTTTTTTAGACATTAATTTTCTCCTGTGTAAATCAATTTTAGTTGAGCGCCGGAAAGGTCTGCCAAAGATCTGACCAGCCGTTAGAAAACATACAAAAACAAACGATACCACTGATCGCCGTAATAGCAATACCTTCAGATAAGGCGCACACTTGAAAGTTCAAAGGGAAATTATACTTCCCGGATGTTTTACCGGACAAACCGTCAATCAGCCTGTTCCTTTAACTTGTCATGCAGACCTGTATAATCTGTTTTTCCTGTCGCCAGCAGCGGGATACTGTCAACATGGATTATGCTTCCTGGCACCAGAAGTTCGCTTTGACCCATTTGACGCGCCATCTCGAGTAGCTCCCTGCGACTATGGTCTGTGACAGTTCTGGTTGAGAACAACACCAACCGCTCCCCTCTTTTGGCATCAGGTACAGCGACGGCAGCGTGGGCCTCATTCGGCCAGCAGCATCCAGCTAAACTCTCAACCTGAACCAGCGATACCATCTCTCCCGCAATTTTTGCAAAGCGTTTAGCCCGGCCTTTTATCTTAACAAAGTTCATACTATCTATAGAAACAATATCACCCGTATCATACCAGCCATCCCCTTTCAGAGTTGATGGTGGCTGCAATATTCCAGGCTCCTCCGGCATAAGGTAACCACTCATAATATTCAGCCCCTTGATATGCAGGCGTCCACCTTCTTCAATTCCAGAAACCGGTTCAAGATAGTATTCGATACCTGGCAACAGCCGCCCTGCTGTGCCTGCCTTATAATGCATCGGTGTATTAACGGAAATGACTGGACTGGCTTCAGTTGTTCCATAACCTTCAAGAATCCGCATACCAAATTTTTCATGCCATATCCTCTGTGTTTCCTCCTGTAGTTTTTCCGCACCCGCCAACAACAGACGTACTTTATGAAAATCATAAGCATGGGCTTTTTTTGCATAGCCTGCCAGAAAGGTATTGGTTGCAAATAGTATCGTGGCTCGAATATCGTAAGACAGCTCAGGAATGATATTATAATGCAACGGTGACGGATACAGAAAGAGTTTAATCCCGGCGGTTAATGGCAGCACCATTCCTGCCATAAGCCCAAATGAGTGAAACAGCGGCATGGCATTCAAAATAACATCATCCGAGGTAAAATCAATTACAGCATCAAGCTGGCAGCGGTTTGCCAGAAGATTGACATGAGAAAGTATGACTCCTTTGGGCCTGCCTTCAGAGCCTGATGTAAAAAGTATGACGGCTGATTCGTTCGGATCATCAGCCGCTTGGCCAAGTTTCCATGCAAACTGCGGGAACAGGCTTGACAGTAAAGCCTTCAGCTTAATAGATACCGTAACGCTCTCTCTGACATCTTCCAGATAAATAATGCTCACATCATGCTCTATTGCCTCTATGGCATCCTGCCTCCCTGATAACTCAATAAATTTTCGGGAAGTGATAACTGTGCTGATGCTCGCTGTGCGAATTGCGGAGCGAATATCTTTAACCCCCATTGTGTAATTAATCATAGCCGGAATTTTGCCGAGCAAATGCAATGACAGGAAAGACACAACCGTAGGTATCGCATTGGGCAACATCAGCCCAACACCTGCTCTACCCTTCAATAAGCCTCTCAACGCATACGACAGGCCAAATGTCGATCTTAATAGTTGGTTATAGTTCAACTGCCTTCGATTAATGTCCTCTATTATCGGGAGCACACCACCATGTATAGTCCGCGCCTCAAGCAGGGTTTCAAAAAATGTTTGATGGTGCCTTCCGGCAACCAACACCATTTCTCTCATCATATCCTCCAGAATCTGAGTGGCGATCATGCGACGCCGGGAACCTCTAATATCAGGCTCTATATCAATTGTACGAGGAGGAAGGATGGTTATTCGCACTTCAGGAAACCAGCGTTGACGGATAACACCCTTTAGTCGGGAAAATTTCGAGTATTGCGGTCCATCAAGATATATGGGCAGTACCTGCGCATTTGTCTTATCCGCAACCAGACCGGTTCCCTGATAAACTTTCATCAGGGAACCGGTTACTGTAATGCGACCTTCAGGGAAAATAGCGACAAGCTCGCTACCTTCAATGGTACGAATAAGCGTTTTAACATACAGAGGATTGGCAGGATCAATAGTAACATATTGAATCGGCCTTAAAAATGGCCTGACCCACCATTTACGCGCCACGAAGGTATTAATAACAAATAGTGGTATTCTCGGAAGGAAAACTGCCAATAAGACTCCATCGAGAAATGAAACATGATTAGCGATAATTAAAGTACGCTTGCCGGCACGGTGGAAGTTTTCAACGCCCTTCACTTCTACACGATATAAAGCTCGCAAAATCAGGCGTATGAAGTGTCGAAGTATTTCAAGCATTTTAGGCAGGTTCTCAGTTATCGTCATCTGCTACAGACATTTTTATGGAATAGTCTATCAGCAAACTGATCGGGATGTGTATGGGCTCACCATAAACCGCACTTTTGTTAAGGCTGGTAATGTAATGGACTTGGGTTTGCAATACCAGTCGTTTATGAGACCGTATATTGTTGCATTGAACCAGTCAATCGGTGAGTTTTTGGTTAAGCGACTCTAGGTCAGCGAACAACTGGTCTCCATGGAAATCTACCATTTGTTTTGGAACAGTGCGATTAAATTGCCCGCGCAGGGCATTCATCCTGACCATCCTGGAGGAGGCTGCCAAAGCTGCCTTTAGGCTCTCTGCCTCTATCGATCACTACTTGTTGGATAGCCTGAGAGCGTTTTTTGAAGAATTGCCGAGCTATTAAGTTTCGGCACCAATAAAACCAAAGCACGGTCACTGGTTTTATCAATGCAGGTCAGAGGAGGTATGGTCCTGTCTGATACATCGACTAACGTTTACGGTGCCACCGCCTGATCCGTTCACGTTTCTTTATTTGTCGTGCAGTCAGCTTATTTTTATAGTCTCCAAAGGGATTATGACCATCTCGGAATTCAACCTCAATCGGTGTGCCTTTTAGCTTCAAGTGTCGGCGTATTCGATTAATCAGATAACGGCGATAGCCGTCAGGAACAGCATCAGTAGAGTTTCCATGAATGATAAAGCGTGGCGGGTTTATACCACCCTGATGCATATACCGAAGTTTAATTCTGCGTCCTCGAGCCAGTGGCGGTTGATGCTCTGCCAGCATATCCTGCAATAATTGATTCAAGATCGGGGTCGTGAAACGGCGAAATGCGGCCTTGTAAGCTCTATTGGCCGACTCCAGAACATCAAATACACCCGAACCATGAAGCGCGGATATAAAATGTAATTCGGCAAATTTCGTAAAGCCGAGTTTAAGTTGCAGTTGCATTTTAATTTTATCACGTTGCTCAGCCGATAATCTATCCCACTTGTTGACAGCAAGAACCAGTGCCCGTCCTCTATTCAAAATATAGCCCAGCAAACCAGCATCCTGCTCAGCAACTCCTTCGCGAGCATCCAGCATCATTATCACAACATTAGCTTCTTCGATAGCTCTCAGCGTCTTCACCACACTGAATTTTTCAACTGTTTGCTTAACACGACTACGACGACGTATCCCGGCCGTATCAACCAGTGTAATCTCGTTATCACCGTAATGAAAGGAAACAAAAATACTATCGCGTGTTGTACCGGGCTGATCAAAAACCACCAACCGTTTTTCACCCAATAAACGATTAATATAGGTGGACTTTCCAACGTTAGGACGACCGACAATAGCAAAGGTCATTCCTCTGTCAGCAGAATCGGCCTGATTGCCATATTCCGTGGGCATCGGAAAACGCTCAATCAGATTTTCGCAGAGCACTCTCAAACCCCATCCCTGCGCTGCAGCTATCGCTACAGGCTCTCCAAGTCCCAGAGTATGAAATTCACTGAGAGCGACACTGGCATTCATGGAATCTATTTTATTCGCCAGCAGCTGAATCGGTTTTCCATAACGCCTGAGTTGCTCTGCAATTTGTTCATCGTGTGCATTAAGGCCTTGTTGGGCATCAACAAGAAAAAGAATCAGGTCGGCCTCATCCACCGCCTGAAAGGATTGCTGAATGATCAGGTCGCCAATATCGTCTGTTTCATCAATCAGACCACCGGTATCTATGACAATAAACGCTCGACCATCTATGTCCGCGTGACCATATTGGCGGTCACGAGTCAAACCCGGATAGTCTGCCACAAGGGCATTGCGTGTTTTTGTAAGACGGTTAAATAACGTCGATTTGCCGACATTAGGCCTGCCAA
>JAJDYQ010000050.1 GCA_022825085.1 Gammaproteobacteria bacterium | reverse complement strand
CTATCGTGGCTACCGAGGTGGCCGATATGGAGTCCAATATCGAGAATGTGCAAATCGAGGAGCGTGACGGACTGGCAGTGGCACTGAATATGGTGATTACCGCACGTGACAGGAAGCATCTGGCCGCTATTATGCGGCAGATAAGGCGTTTGAAACCGGTTATGAAAATCACCAGAAATCATGGCTAACAGGCCGTTGGAAATTCCCGATGAATCCAGGCTGGGCTTACTTATTTGAAGGTTCTTTACTATCTTTGGATGGCTGTGCTGATGGCTTGAGGATGTTTTTACCAAAGCTGTCTATAGATTCCAATTCGGCTTTAACCGCTTCGCCGGTGGCTTGCAGCAGTTTTATTTTACTACTTTCCAGTTGTCTAAGTCGGGTCAGTTCGGATAGTGTATATTTTTCCCATTTGGCAGCGTCGTTAAAGTTTTTCTTATACTCTTTCGCGCCACGAAAGGCCTGTAGGGCCCCTTCGTAATTTTTGATATTAAACAGCGACATGCCCAGAAGCATTTGATTGTTTCCTGCTTGCTTGAGCCCGCCTTTTTGAGCGGCCGTTCTGGCGGCTGTTGATGCCTCCTTGAAATCACCTGAGTCGAACAATACGCCGGCCAGGCGAGCATACAGCATACCGTCATCAGACTGCTTCGCTGCTTTTTCCAGAGTGGGTATGGCTTTTTTATGTTCATTCGCCTGCGCCCAGGCATTTGCCAGGGTCTCCATATTCGCCTGTGTTCTCTTAACGACACCTTTTTGCATTCCTTCTTCAATAATTCTTCCAGCCTTAAATGGAGCCTCTTGTCCAATATACATATAAGCCAGATTAAGAACTTCTGACTCGCTTTTGAGCGCACCATGCTGATATATGGCGTCATACGTTACCAGCCTTTCTTTATTTTTATCCACTTCGCCATAAAGGCCCGCTATCTGTTTCAGATATTCAACTTTTGGATACAGCTTGAACAATTGTAAATAGGTGGACAAGGTGTTAGCCGTGTCTTCTTTTGCAAAATGAATGGCGGCTTTCATGCGCAACCAGTTTTCGGCTACTTTTTTATTTTCCTCATCTTCATGGAACCTTATCGCATTATCCAAATATTGAAGAGCATCATCGAATTCGCGTTTCTCATAATACGCTTGGGCTAACATGATATATGCCGTAGAGGTCGGTGCCTTTACGGCTTTCAGCCACTCACGCATGAATTTGATCACGGCATCGTAATCTTCAATCTGAAAATATAATTGGGCGATAGTATATTGTGACTGTAGTTTCAGCCCTTCGGTGGCGCCTTTCTCGGATAGAACCTTTTCATACATCGATATTGCATCTCTGTATTTGTCCTGACTGGCATATATGTAAGCATAAAAGTTCCATATCTGGCTTTTTGCATAGCTGTTATTTTTTAATTTATTGCTATTCTTGATTGAGTCTAATAAACCCAAAGCTTCATCAAAGCTCCCTTCTTCTGTCAGGCTTTGCGCTTTTGTCATTACTTCGAATGTCTTGGCGTCAATCGCCCCGGAAGCCGAGGAACCTTTCCTCGCATAAACATCATTGACACTGAATATAATGCCCGCAGCCAACAAGCCTATACACAGGCTATATCGAATATGCATGATTTCCATTAGAGCTTATTCAGATAGCTGGAATGTGATTTTTGTTCGTACATTTGGAACTTCAACAGGCTCCCCATCTACCACGCGCGGTTTGTATTTATACCGCAGGGCGGATTTTGTGGCTGCCTTGTCGAAAATACGACTTGGTTTAGACTCAATTACTATCGGATCTTTAACTGTCCCTTGTTTGGTTACAGTGTATTCCAGTACAACATACCCTTGTATCCCGCGCGCAAGTGCCCTTCTTGGGTAAGCAGGCGCAACTTTGATAATTGGAAGATATTCTCCGTCGGATGCCTGAAGGCCGGCACCAATGGTGAGATCCAGTTTTGCTCTGATTTTGCCGGGGGACGCAACCTGTCCCACCTGAGTGTCTCCATCTATCTTGTCAAAATCCTGCTCCGGGACTTCCGGTGGGGGTGTTTCATCCAGCTCCGGCCTTTCAGGCTTTTGAACGATGCGTTGTATGATAGCTGCCTCTTCAGACATGAATATGTCAGGCATTTCAATGCGTTTAGATTCACTAAGGCCCTTATCTGCAAATTCGACTAAACCTATCATTAATAGTAATAACAGACTGGTGACCAGTATTGCTTGTGGCAACACAAACAATAGCCTTAGTACTCTGCTATTCAGAAATGAACCCATAAAATAGTAATCAGCGCGGTTTTATCGGGCTGTAGTAGAAAGTGAGATTTTTTCAGGCGGCACGACTTCTCTGGCAGCATCGAGTACAGATGTAAACGTTTTGACTGATGCAAGCTCATCGGCCTGTATTACTACCCCCCCTCCAGGGCTTTCCGCATGCAATCTCTCGATATTCGCCCTTACAGACCGCACATCGACTCTACGCTTATCTATCCAGATCGTATTGTCGGCGTTAATGGCGACCAGCACGGTAGTATTATCTTTCTGTGTAGAGGTATTGGCTTCCGGTCTATTGACCTCAACACCCGCCTCTTTCACGAATGTCGCAGTCACAATGAAAAATATCAGCAGGATGAAGACAACATCCAGCATTGGAGTCAGGTCAATAGCACCTTCATCGTCATTTGCGGAATCAGTTAGTCTTGAGGCGTTTCTTTTCATAGCTTTAGTCCATGGTTAATCTCTCTTGAATGAATTCACGCTCCCGTCTGGCCTTTTCAGTAATATAAATGTTGGCGAAAATGCCCGACAGGGCCGCAACCATACCCGCCATAGCCGGTATAGTCGCGCGTGACACACCCCCAGCCATGGATTTTGCATCTGCTCCGCCGGTAATAGACAGTACAGTGAATACCTCTATCATTCCTGTCACTGTTCCCAGCAGACCAAACAATGGGCACAGCGCAATCATCGCTTTTATGAGGCTGAGGTTTTGATTAATAGCCATGTGGATCTCGGAGATCATCTTCATTCTTATGGCATGGGCATACCAGGATGTTCTATCCGGCCGTTCGTGCCATCGTGAGATAACGCCCCGAACAAGCACGGAATATGCCGTACTGTAAAACCATGCCCTCTCCAGCATTAGAATCCACATGACAAATGTCAGGGCTGCAATCAGGTAGAGAATGAGGCCCCCAGAAGCAAAAAAATTGGATATTGCCTCTAATGTATCCAGTAGTAAAAGCTGCATATCATTACCTGATTCGCTAATCCGTGATTTATTTTCCGGCTCTTTCTGCGACTATCCCGGCGCTCTGCGCTTCCAGCACATGTAAAAGCCGCCGTGCCTTGCTATTCAACATGGTATGCAGCAGCAGCACGGGTATCGCTACAACCAACCCCAGAACAGTTGTTACCAGAGCCCCGGATATGCCTCCAGCCATCGCCTTTGGATCTCCCGCCCCATATATGGTTATCGCCTGGAAAACAATGATCATGCCTGTAACGGTACCCAGCAAACCCAATAACGGCGCAATCATCGATAAAACTTTCAACATTGACAGGCCTGACAATATCTTAGGACTCTCTTTCAGTATTGCTTCTGCCATATGTAATTCAAGGCTTTCCGTGTCCGTGTTTTTATTATTTTCAGCAACCTGCAAGATACGACCCAGCGGATTATTTGTGCTGACATTCTTCGATTTAACCTGCCTGGACATGCCTGAGGATATCACTGTCAGAGAAATGAATTTATACAGGGCCACCAGTAATGCAAATACCCCGATAGCGGTAATGATGTAGCCGACAACCTTTCCCTGACGCCATCTTTCTTCCAGCGTGGGTGTATTAATAATCGCTTTCAGGAAGCCGCCACCCACGGCACCTGTCGGATCGATTCCAGTAGGTATATAACCGGATGATGCTTCTTGAAGTTGAAGTACGCTGTCAGATAAGCCGGAAGGCTGTCTTGGCAATACAGACACACTGCGTGTGTCCGGGTCATAGGCCAGATAGTCACCGTCAGAGATCAGGTTAAATAACCCGATTCTCACCACTTCACGGTCTGCATCAGTACCGACTGTTGTCCGGTATTTAACAATATCGCCGGATGCCGTCATTTCTCTGTGCAGCTCGAACCATATTCTGTTAATTTCATCCAATGACGGTAAATCCGTATCGCTGTTCATTTTCTTGATGAGTTCGCTCAGGAATTTTTCACGCCCGGGATATTGACTCGTGGTAATTGAGTTTTGGAAGCGGCTGCGCATATCACCGGCGGCCCCGGTCAGATGACCAAATAGCTCTTTCAATGACCCAAGGCGCTCATCTCTTAGTTTACGCTTCTCGTCGATCACCAGTTCATTCTCATTAAACAGCTTTTCCAGTTCGACGCTTCTGGCCTCCAGGCGTTGTATTTCATCCTGCACCTGCCGTATTTTTGCCTCCTGTGACGCTTTCTCAGCCTGAAACTCCGCCTCTCGATGTTTATTTTCAGCCGCATCACGACTGCGCCCCTCTTTAACCTGTTGCAGAAGCTCGTGAGTGTCGAGTGCCTCACGCTGAGCAAACGAATATTGCGGTGCAACGGCAAGCAGCAAAGCCAGCATCGCCATGTTTGAGGGCATATTGAATCTCATCATTCTATTGATCACTGTGCTGGATCCGGGGCTGATATGGGTAAAGTCAGGATGTTGATTGATGCTTGTTTTTTCGCCATCTTCACCCCATTGCGAATTGCATTGCGGTATGTGGCGTTATCCAGAGTGCGCCATTGGTTTGCATCGTTGTCCCAGCGGGCGGTTATTTTCGTATCTTTAGTCTGGCAAAGTAATGCAATTCGGCCTACCTGCAGGACGTCAACCTCTCTTTGCTCCCCGTCCAGCTCAACAATATCCTGATAGCTCGATATTTTTCGCCCATACTCATTCTCAATCTGATAGGCCTCAACTACCTGGCGAAATTTTTCAGCAACATTAATATCAGGCGCTGCCAGACTCTCCTTGATGAATTGAATTCGTTCCCTTCTTTCCCGTATATGGAGTGGAATATCGATTTCAACAAAATCCTCCAGTGCATTAACCATTTTTTCAACCAGCGGGGCCATCTGTCGTTCAATCAATGCTACCTGTGAAATGGATTGCTCAAAACGATCTAACAGGTTGTTTTGGCTGGTGACCTGTGTGGATAGTTGCTCATTGTAGGCTTTCAGTCCTTCAGCCTGTTTTAACAGGGCACGATATTTAATCAATCGTTGCTGGGCACTCTCTACCACTTTATCTATGCGTAATTGCGACGCCTGTGCCTCAGAAAGTTTTTGAATGCCTTCACCCTGAATATCATCCAATGAGGCCGCATTTACTTGTAAGGCAAGCGTCCCTATTAGGGTTAATGCCAGTGTGCGATGTGGTTTCATAGTGCTGTACTCATAAGTTAATAAGTTAATACTCTAAGTCGGCCAAAAAATCAAAGACATGCGCATTAAATTTTTCCGCAAACTCATATAGCATTAAATGCCCACCCAACACTTTGATAGCAGTTGCCGGTTGGTTCAGGTTAATCCAGGTCTGTGCCTGTGAAGACCAATCTTCACGGAGAATATTCAACACCGGGATTTCAGTTGCAACTTCGCTGGCAATTCGTGAGTAATCCCGTGTTGCGGCATCCGCTAACAGCCCGGCTGCCGATGTCGGAGAGAGGCTGCCAACTGCCAGGGTAAAGCGATCAAGCAAATCATCAGAAGGCCGGTTAACAAAGCCTTCTGCCATATATTCGCGAAAAAATCCCCGGTAGTCAGAGCGCACCATATTAACAACATCATCAATTTCTTCAGCCATCCCCTCGCCCCAATCGTCGGCATGGCTTTTAATAATTTTGGGTGATTCATCAACTGCCACCAGCCCTTTGATACCCTCTGTGCCGAATTGCTCGATATAGGAATAAATCGCATACAGTCCCAGTGACCAACCCAGCAGAACAAACTCCTGCAGCCCCAGCGCATCAAGAAAATCCCGCAAATCTCTACCATGCTGACCGTAATCATTGCCATTCACTGTTACCGCGGAACGGCCATGACTGCGCGGGTCAAAGCTGATGGCCCGGTATTGCTTGCTCAGCTCTGGCAGGTTGCGCTCAAAAACAGCAGTGGTATAGCTCCAACCAGGGATACAAATAACGGGCAAGCCTTTTCCATAATCTTCAAAGTACAGCTTCAAGCCCGATTTCAGAATCATTTCACCAGACACAATAGTAGCTCCAGGTTCGTTTTCTGGCTCGAAACGCCTGCCCGAGTCGAGGTTGTTGTCTGTAACTGAGCAGGCATCATTTGCATCCTTGTGCATTTAATAAATAACACCTTATAAAATATAGCATCGATTATAACGAACTCTGATTAACTTTTATTAAAATCTCTTGCGGAATTCCATTCCGATGGTTCGCGGTCTGTTGCGGACAACCCTGGTCCTGCCCGCCGCTTCCGCTGCCAGGGTTCTGTTATCCGAGTAAACCGCTTCTTCATCGGTCAGGTTGTTGACGAACAGGGTAAATTCATGGTCGTCATTTTTTAGCCCCAGGCGGGTATTAACCAGGGTATAAGACGGCCTCGAACGGGGATCGCCTGAATTGACAACTGTGCTGATGCTTTTGTCCACATAGGCAACATCGGTGCGGGTAAACCAGTCGAAATCGCTAAAGCGCGAAGGTGCCGTGTATTCGACGGCGGCCGAGGCCGTCCAGTCCGGTACCTGCTGCAGGGAGTCGCCTTCCTCTACGGCGGATAATCCCTCTTCAACATCGGTAAACTCGGCGTCGGTATATCCCACCGCCGCTTGTAACAATAAATTATCCGTTGGGGTTACAGTGAGTTCGACCTCGGCACCTATTGTGCGGGCTGAACCAAAATTGCTGGTAAAATCAAAGCCGCAAGCGAGTAGAATGCGCTGTTGGATGTCTTCAAAATCGTTGTAAAAAGCCGCCGTATTCAATGCCACTTTACCGCCTTTCCAGGTGGTTTTGGCACCTATTTCATAGGTCAGCAGCTCGTCTGAATCGAAGGTCTCTGTTTCTTCTTCGGTAAAGCCTAATGCCTGATATTGAGCAGGGCAACCCAAGGGTGCAGGCAGGTTTCGATTAGCACCACCGATGCGAAAACCTTCAGTCAATGAGGTATAAAGGAAAACATCATCGTTGAGCTCATACTCAATCAGCCCTTTGAAGTTAAATCCGTCTTCGGCCTGATTTGTTTTTCGAGTATTGGGTCCGCCTGCAGCAAAGCCATTGAAGAAACTATCAGTTTCGACTTCCGTATCGAAGTAACGGACGCCAAGTGTGGCGCTCAGGCGTTCGGTAAGCTGGTAGGAAAATTCGCCAAAGACGCCCAGTTCCTCAATTTCAGTTTCGGTATCCGAGGTAAAGATCAGATCGCCGGGATTTATACCCAGGGCTGTATTAGTGACAGCGGTGCCAAATCCGGGCGCAATGTTGGGCGGATCAAACGCTTCATTGTCGTCCGTAGTCTGGTAAAACAGCCCGGTTGTCATTTCAAACGGCCCGCCAAATGCGGAGACAAAGCGCAGCTCTTCGACGAAGGTATCAAACTCCAGAGATTGAAAAATCGGGGAGGGCACTGCCGAAGCTGGCCCGCCCAGAATACCGCCAAGCAGTGTAAATGAAATAAACTCACTGGAGTCTTCCCGCTCGTTCGTTTCACGGGTGAAGTAGCCTGTGGATGATGAAAAGGCACCAATGTCGGTGGTATATTCGATGTTGAGGCTGAGCTGGGTCCATTCATCTTCGCCGCCTTCTTCGAGGCCAAACAGGTTTTTCTGAGTAAAATCGTCGGCCGACAGGGTAAAGCCGCCACTACTTGTTGTTATTTGATCGGCGAGGGGAAATCCGTCCAGCTCTGTCTTCTGGTGCATTACACGACCGTTCAGCGACAGCACATCCGTGGGTTCGATACGAAGCGCACCCTGAAAGCCATAGATTTCCTGGTCATCGACATTTTTCTTGCGGCTTGCGGGGGCACCCACCAGAGCGCCTGAAGTACCCGCGGACGCAATAACGCCCGGCGCTGTCAAGGGCCCGGTAGTACGGTCAAAAACGCCCTCTTCGGTTTGAATATAACCAGTGAACCTCAGCGCCGCCTGATCAGATAATGGAATATTGGCGGCACCGTCCAGCAGGAAGTTGAGTCCCCCTTCGTGGGTTGAAGACATACCGCCGTGAATACGCCCTGATCTTTCGTCAAACTGAGGCTGTTTGGTAATAACCCGAATCGTGCCGCCCAGCCCTCTGGCCCCAAACAGCGTCCCCTGCGGACCTCTCAGTACTTCGATCCGCTCTACGTCCAGTACCAGCGGGTCAACGGATTCTTCCAGTGGGATATCGTCAATATAGAAACCGGTCGTATTGATGCCCTGAATGCCCCGGATGGTGATCGAGCGATTGGCCAGAACGCCATCATCTGTGGCACCAAAGGACAGGTTTGGAATCGATACGGCATAGTCGGCAAACTCCTTGGCACCTTTAATCTCCAGTTCCTCGGCCTGTAGTGCGGACACACTGATGCCAACTGTCTGGATGGACTCGGCCCGTTTGGTCGCTGTGACTATAATTTCTTCCAGGTTGCTGTCGCTGCTCTCGGCGATAGTCGCGTCTGTGCTTTGCGCGACGGCATCGGTTAGTGGCACTGCCAACAGGAAGAGTCCCAGCAGGGAGTAGCCAGGCCGGCCGAGGGGAGGTAAAAAGCGGGTTACAGCGCGAACGGTGCGCATTACAATCCAGTTAAAACATATCTCGTATTTCATTGTCGTCTCCTCAATTGCAGTTTGTTCTCAATGTGCCTCAGGCCAATATAGTTCAGCCAGCTTGCGCCAGACTATAGGGGTAATCCCCCAGAAATAAGGGGTAGAGGGCGGGAGAAGATCGGAGAACCGTTACACGTGTAACTGGCGCAGCAAGCTGGTTTTATTGTGGGTGTAGGTTTTGGCGTAGATTTGCGTCAGATGGTTTTCCACTGTTTTGGCCGTAATATCCAGGGCGGCTGATATCTGCGGATTTGTAAAACCCAATTGCACAAGATGTACAATTTCTTTCTGCCGATGGGTCAAGTTGAAATATTCCATGCGCTGCTCACAAACCAGTTCAATGTCATTCTTTAACAGCAGAAACAGCACATAGACTTCACCACTGTCACAGATAATGGTCTCTACCCGCACATGAGAGGCCCTGACCAGATTATCGAACGGTTCAGATAACAAGCCCTTGCTATCTTCCGATTGCTGCTTTTTGCGCACCAGCGCCGACAACTGTGTCGGCAGCAAACTGTTACAGTGCATTCCCAGGACCAGCTCGGGTTCGACGCTCTTGAGCAAGGGCATTCTTTCGGTGCCGCTGGCACCAATGCAAATGAGTTTATCATTGAATAGCAGGTAGCTGTCTATATTTGAGGATTTCAAAATAGAGTGTTTTAACAGCCCCTGTTGTTTGAGCAGTCGTTCCTGCTGGCGAAACATCACCGCAGTAGATAGGTATGGAGCCACCAATTGAGCCTTGAGGTGATCGCTTTCAGTGTAATCGGCATGATTTTTCCTCCGGTGTAATCCCACCAGACCAACTGGTTTCTGGTTGCCCGCCAGAGTAAATATCAGGCTTTTGTGTATGCCTGTCGCCTGTAGGAAATCCTGATAATAGTGGGAATTGATATAACGGTATTCGCTTTCAATTACCCGGTCCGTGGAAACCGAAGACTGGGGGTTTTCTGCTATCAGTCCTCTCAGGCGCTGGTAACAGGGATCCTCCCGGTGGTAGTAGCTCTGGTATGCGAGACCATGGGCGTTATCAATAGCGTAGGATGTGCAGGAGCTGAGTGTGACATCGCCGGGCAGGCATTGCATTTCAAGAAATACTGCTGAACCGGAATCAAACAATGCCATTAACTCGTGAGTCATGATGTCGGCGAACTGGGCTTCGGTAGCGCACTCCTGGGAGAGTCTGCCCATACGGGCGATTTGTTTCAGTTCAGACTTTGGCAGCATAATGACTCCGAGACAGGGCGTTAATACTGTTATTTATCTTTATTTTCTCAATGAGATTAACATTTTTTCCCTTCTATGTGGAATTAATCTGGGCTTTCTGCGCATAGTGCCGCACCGATGTAATAAATCTCTCCTGCGCTCGGCCGGGCTGACGGTACTTCCAGGTCCCCACTGAAACTGGATAGCGATCTCTTGAGCCGGCAGTGTAGTTAACTTCAAATAGAAGGCCACAGCTCAACTCCTCCTCCACCCAACTCTCAGGCATCCAGCCAATTCCCATTCCTTTCAGAATGGCCTGCTTCTTGGTATAAAAATCGCCCACATAAAAAATGTTTGGGATGCCCAGTGAGCGACCAGGCTCTGGAGTATTGAAGCTCGAATCCTGTACGCTGACCTCTACCTGCCGGGATAACTGATCATGACTGTATTGTCGGTCCGGCACCAGCCCTGTTCCCGGTGCTGCGACCAAAATAACCTCAACATCAAAAAGGTGTTCACTAAGCCAGCGGTCGTCTATTGCAAAACCCAGAGAGAGCATAATATCTGCGCCCGCTGTGTCAAAACGTGTAGCCACGCCGCTCAAATATTCAGTGGTAAGCTGAATTGTCGTCGGAGCACCCATCGCCGCCACCTTTTCAACAGCCTGCAAGACAAGACCCGGTAACAGCATTCCATCAATAACTACTTCGAGCTTTGGTTCCCAGTTGTGCTTGAGCCGTTCTGCCACCGAGTCCAGATACTCTGCCTGACCAAGCAGGTTATGGGCTTCTTTTAGCATTCGGGTGCCAGAGTCTGTCAATTTAACCCGATACCCGGAACGATCCAGCAGTTTGAGACCGTAGCTGCTCTCAAGTTGTGCCACCGTGTAACTGATGGCTGGCACCGTTTTATTCAAACTCGCCGCTGCTCTGGCGAAAGAACCTTTGGTAATAATGCGGTCCAGTACGCGAAAGCCATCCAGATTAGCGCCACGCATCGTTATTCCTCCATTCAAACCCTAAAGATATAGTCCACACTGCTTAAAATAAGTTTTAATATAAGTAAATCATTTTTCAAATATTTTGAATCTGTCTCATATCGTGCCCCCGGTCTTTGAGGCTTGAGCTGATTTTGAGGCAGACCATATACATATACTATGATGTGAATATATTGCGCATGGATAAGTTTGACCAGAAAATATTGAATCTGCTCTTGAAAGACGGGCGCATGAGTTACAGTCAAATTGCAGACCGCGTTAGCCTGTCCACCTCCGCCTGCCTGCGCCGGATAAAGGCGCTTGAGCAAAAAGGAATTATTGATGGTTTTTCGGTGCGACTGAACGCCAAGGCGATGGGGCAACAGATAAAGGCCTTCATTACTATCCGGGTTGACCGCCATGATATGACTCTGGTGGAGGCCTTTACTGAAAAAATTATAATGTACCCCGAAGTCATTTCCTGTTATCAACTGACCGGCGAAACTGATTTTATAGCGGAAATCTGTACTCATAGCGTTGATAGCTATACTGAATTCATCGAAGAAAAAATTCTGTCTATCCCGGTGGTGAAGGATGCGGTGTCATTTATCGTTTTGAAAGAAATAAAACCCTATCAGAATGAAATTCTGAGATAACGATAAACTCCGGCTGCCTGCCGGATTCCGGTATGTGCCACGACCTTCACCATAACAACCGCAAAATTATTGCGTCAATTCAATAAAAAATACTTTTTTGTTGCATATGCACCTGAATATTCGCAATAAAAAGACATGTAATTCACTGACTTCACAATAAACTTGAAAGCGTAAGAAGGCTCTGGAATACAAGTCCATCCCGGGCTTGTCGGAGTGCTGAAAACCAAGGAGTGATTTATGGATAAAACCACATCATATGCCGCTAAAAAACCGGATGAGCATGGCTATGTCAGCTATACCGAAGTCGAAAACCAAACCTGGAAAGTACTGTACGAAAGGCAACTACCGCTGGTTGAGGAATACGCCTGTCCCGCTTTTATGCAGGGCCTGCAAAAACTTGATTTTAGCGTTGATGCGATACCACAGTTGCCGGATGTGTCCAGAGCTTTACGGGCCGAGACGGGCTGGCAGGTGTATCCGGTTGCTGCGCTTATTAATTATGAAAAATTTTTCAGAC
>JAJDYQ010000002.1 GCA_022825085.1 Gammaproteobacteria bacterium | reverse complement strand
TCAACCTGGTGCCGCGCATCAACGTCATCGATTACGGCGATCACAATATCAGCACCAGCGGCCAGGATAACGCTTTGCTGGACGGCTACACCATCATCAACGGCGGCGTCAGCATCGAGCATAGCGCGGGTTGGACCCTGAAAGCCTCCTGCCAGAACTGCACCGACAGGGATCAATACGTGTCCTACCTGGCAGGCTTTGTGTACCTGCAAGACCCGGCCACCTGGTCGGTGACCCTTAATAAACAATTTTAACCGGCGTGAACTGAGGGGGACGGACTTAAAGTCCGTCCCCTGTCTGATTCTGATTTCCATTGACCAGTAACAGGTAGGCCAGCGTTGACAGGACGACAGACGCGACCACGGGTAGGCACAGGCTCAGGATATTGCCGTTATAAACCAGCGAAGCTATGACGGCCGCCAGCGCGCCGATGGTCATGGACATGCTGTTGGATATCCCTGAAGCCGTGCCGGCCTTTTCCGGGTGGTGCGCGACCGCCCCGGCCATGGATGGCGGGTTGACCAGCCCCGTGAATGCAAACAGGAACAGGAATGGGGAGATAATGGTCAGGACGCTGACCGGGAAAGCCCAGAGCGTGAGCAGGACGAGTCCGGCGCCGGAAAAAATCCCGCACAGGCCGATTTGCAGGGTGCGTTCGGAGCCATGCCGCCGGATGACCCGGCTGCCGACCAGCGCTCCACAGATATAGGCGAAAGCCATGCTGCCCATGTAGGCCCCAAACAGGGCCGGGCCTGTGTATAGGTGATCCGCAAAATACAGGGGGGCGCTGGTCAGGAAAGTAAAAAAGGCAGCGTTTACAAATCCGAATACCAGGGTGTAGCCCCAGAACAATCCGGACCTGATTAAGCTGGCAAAGTCAGACCTTATCTTTCGGAAGGCGTTTTCTGCCACCGGAGCGCGTTGCCTGGTTTCCGGCAGGGTTGACAGCAACCAGAGGAAAACAGCAAGGGCCAGGCCGGTCATTGCGTAAAAACTCATGCGCCAGCCCGAGGTTTCGATAAGGTAACCGGACAAGGCCGGCGCAATCATGGTTGACACGCCCATCCCACCGGCCAGGTAAGCGGTGTAACGCGCGGAATCGTCAATGCTGAATGTATCCCGGAACATCGCCCGCGTCACTACGGTTGCGGTGGCAATACCGGTAGCCTGGGCCAGCCGGAAGACGGTGAACCAGAACATCGTGCCGCTCAGGGCGCAGGCCAGGCTTGCCAGGGTAAATACAACAAATCCCCCCAGGAATACCGGGCGACGGCCATACCGGTCCGCCAGTACCCCATAAACGGGTTGCGCCAGGGCCAGCCCCAGCAGGTAGATGGAAATGGCAAACTGCACCGTGGACAGGGGAAGATCGAACTCCATTCCAATGGCGGGCAACGCCGGTACGCAGGCAGTCATGGCCAGAGGGGAGAACGAGCTGGCTGTGACCAGCAAAATGACAGGCAGTTGTTGTTTTTGTTTGATATTCATTTTATGCTGGTATGGTACACTGGTTAACCAATAGGATATAAGCTGCCAGTTTGGTGATTTTAGGTTGATGATGAAATTACCCGTACTTTCCTTGATGTCAGGGATTGCAGCTATTCGGCACAACTAACCATCAATGTAAAATTGTTATGCTGGTGATTAATATGGAGTATTTATGAGTCGTCTTCTAAGCGTACAGGAATCGGAGGCTGTTAAAAACGTTCCGAAGATGGTTCTTGCTTCCAACGTTAAGGTTCCCGAAACGTTCGATTCAAAAGCTACTTATCCCTTTCACTATGAGGTCATAGGGCATGATGAACTCCCTCATGTAGTCAAATTTTCCGGGGGACGATCCAGCGGAATGATGTTGTTTATGCTTCTGGAAAATGGTTTCCTGAAACCGAAACGGGGCGATGTCATTGTGTTTAATGATACTTCAGCCGAACATCCTGAAACTTATAACTTTACGGCGAAGTGCAAACGTATCGCTGAAGAGCGTTATGGCATCCCATTTTTTTGGATTCAGTTCCAAACATACGAAGATGCCAGGGGAGGAAAATGGGTACGTTTACCCACTTATCGTTTGGTTAAACCTGTTCCTTGGTCGAAAGATGAACCTGACGGATACCATTGGAAAGGTGAAGCTTTTGAGGAATTGCTTTCATGGTCAGGTTACGTGCCAAATCAATTTCAGAGAACCTGCACTCAAAATCTGAAGTTGGAGGTAACAAGGCAATTTTTGCGGGACTGGTTTGCCTGTAAAGATAGTACTGGTCGCCTGGGACACTACGGGAACGGTAGCCGAATGGATGATGATGCTATGTATGCTTACCATCAAAAACATAGGGGGAAGGTTCCCAAAGAAATTTTTTTGGACAAAAAATCCTATGTCCGCTCTCGCCCTGTATATCGTCAGCAACAATCTTTTTCAAATTTTACTCAAATAACACAATCAATAGACAACCCACATCTTGCCGGCAAGCAATTTGGAGGCAACGCCGCTTTTGGTGATGACGGCGTTGAGTACGCAACGTTTGTTGGACTCCGTTATGATGAGATGCGTCGGGTTATCAAAGTTCAACGACGTAATTCCGGAGGCCCTGAAGCCAATGGCTATGAGGGGGAGCATGTATACATGCCGCTGGCGAAAATTGGAGTAACAAAAGAAGATGTGGATGAGTTTTGGAATAATCAGAGCTGGGGATTGAACCTGCCGAGTGAAGCCGGTTTGTCCAATTGTGTATATTGCTTCTTAAAGGGAGCGAGAGCATTGCGCAAAGTACATAAGCAAATGGAAACAACCAAAGAGAAAAAAACATCAATACTTGATTCGCCTTGTGATATTAACTGGTGGAAACGGATGGAACTTCGCTATGGGAGAGATCTGGAAGCGGAAAAACGAGCACTTCAAAAGAAAGAAAGAGCGGGAGCAGTGATTGGTTTCTTTGGCATCGATAGCGGATTTTCGTATGATTTGCTGGAAAAAAATGGAAGAGGAAAAGTAAATATTTCTAAATTCACTAAAACAGTTTTGCCCTGCGATTGTACAGATTAAAAGTGTTGTGGGGAATAAAGTAGTTTATTTGGACAATCAGGCCACCACACCAGTAGACCCTCTGGTGTTGGATGTGATGCAGCCTTATTTTTCGAAGGAATATGGTAATCCCCATTCAACAGGTCACGCTTATGGATGGAATGCTGAGACCGCTGTAAATTACTCCCGGCAAAATGTGGCGGCAATGATTGGCGCCGATGCCAGAGAAATCATATTCACGTCTGGCGCCACAGAATCTTGCAATCTGGCGTTACGAGGAGTGGCAGGCGCCCAAGAAAAAAATAGCGCAAACTCACGACGTAAAATTGTAACGACTGCCATTGAGCATCCTTGCGTTCTGGAAACCTGCGAAGACCTGAAAAAGAGCGGATGGGATGTTATAATTATCGGCGTCGGACCAGATGGGCTAGTCAACATGGACGAATTGTATGGAGCAGTAGATGAACAGACGCTGATTGTTTCTGTTATGGCTGCAAACAATGAAATCGGCGTTATGCAACCCATTGAAGAAATCGGAGAAATTTGTCAGGCAAAGGGCGCATATTTGCACACGGATGCAGCTCAAGCTGCCGGAAAGGTGCCGATCGACGTAAGAAGATGGAATGTTGACCTGATGAGTTTATCCGGACACAAAATGTATGCTCCAAAGGGTATAGGAGTGTTGTTCGTAAGATGGCGGCCATCTGTGAGGATAAAACCGCTGATCACAGGTGGCGGACAAGAGCGGGGGCTCCGTCCCGGTACAATACCTGTTGCACATGTTGTCGGTATGGGAGAAGCATGCCGTATAGCAGTAGAGACTACGGAGAAGGAATCTGTTGCCGTTCGTAAATTGACGGATAAACTACGACTGAAGTTGTTTGAAATGTATCCCGATGCGATTTTATTCGGCCACTGGGAACGACGTGTGCCAGGCAATATCAATATCGGCTTTCCAGGGTTTTCGGGAGAAGATATAGTTTCCTCAGTTGGTGATAAGATAGCAATTTCCACCGGTTCCGCCTGCTCATCAGCCAAGGTTGAACCTTCCCATGTTTTACTCGCTTTGGGTGTCGGAGAAGAAACGGCACAATCAGCTTTACGTATCAGCGTCGGGCGTTTTAATACGGAGAGTGATATTGATAAGGCTCTTCAAGTTCTGTCAGAAATTATAAAAAACCCTTAAATCAGGGAGGAGACTACTGATGCAAACGGAAAACAAGCCCATAGAGCACTGGTTGGAAGATATAAGAAGGGGCGTGGTTAGACTACCTCGCTTTCAACGAAGAGAGGCCTGGACCTACAAACATGTTGAAAACTTTCTGAATACTGTAATTCTTCATGACCGACCTATAGGCGTATTATTAACGTTGGATGTAGACCCTAATAATCAGCCTTTTGAAACAAGATCCCTTGAGGGCACGGTCAACAATGGAGAAAAATGCAGAAGCCATTTACTTGATGGACAACAGCGGCTGACTGCTCTTTGGAAAGCATTGAATGATAAATATGAGGACCGAGTATATTTCGTCAGCTTCAAGGATGAAAATGGAAGGTATATAAGCGACTCTGTCAAAGGTGTGCCAAGAAAGGCTAATCCATGGGTGGAAAAACCGTCAGAAGCATTCAGTAGGAATTTTATTCCTGTCAATCTGTTAAATCCGAGAGGCCCGCTCAGTGAAAAAATAGAAGGCTGGCTGAAAAATGAGGATGACGGAAAAAGTAAAACTGATCTACGAGAGTTGGTGATGAATTTATGGAAGCGGGTCAGTAGTAAACCGTTTCCCTCTTTACCTCTACCCCAATCTACAAACCCTGATGAAGCGATAGATATTTTCATCAACACAAACACCTCATTTGTACGATTAACTCCTTACAACATTGCAGTCGCTTTGTTTGAAGCTGATACTCAGGAATCCTTGCAGAGTCTCGTAGATAAAATTGGCCGGAAAGTTTCAGGTATTGTTGACCTCGAAGGAGAAGATGGTCTGGGCGATCTTGTCCTCAAAGTAGCCTGCTTGTTTCAAAATATGATGCCGACCTATGGAAATTATAGAAAACTTGATATGTCGGAACTTCACAATAAACAGGATGAGATCCGGGATGGAATACAATGGGCAACCGGGATGTTAAATAAGGAAAAAATTTGGAATGAAAGGCAACTCCCCAGTTCTGTTCCTTTACGCGTATTGCCTGCATTATTCCGATTTCTGCCTAAACATGGTGATGATCGCGCTAAAGCAGACAGGCTTGTTCGGCAGTATATCTGGCGTTCTTTTGTTACCGACCGGTATGACCGACAGGCCAATGACAGATTGAAGAAAGATTACGATGCGCTTAAGAAGGCGTTACAAAACAAACGTTTTCAGTGTTCGGACGAAAACACTGTATTTGCCGCGCAACTCCCGAATAAAGAAGAATTGCTTTCGGAAGGTTGGCCTAAGAGCAAAGGCATAAGAAAGCGGGCTGTTCTGGCAATTTGCACCAGGGAAGGGTCAAAGGATGTGGCAAGCAACCTGGAAATTTCTCCCGATGAGATCCGCAAGCGGCAATATCATCATATTTTTCCGAAAGGACTCTTAAGAAAGGTGAATTGTGATCCCAATCTTGCATTGAATTGTATGCTTATCGACGAACCAACCAACCAGGATTGGAGCGACCGATGGCCCGGGGATTATATCCTGGAGAGAATAGAAGAATCAGGACTGCACGGTGAAGAAGCAAGGGAAGAGTTGCGGCGACGTTTGGAATCTCACCTGATTCCTCCCGACGCCATATTAGACGCTGTGGATAACGGCACCGCGATATTGCAGAAAAAGTATGAAGATTTTCTCCGGCAGCGGGCAGGGTTGATTATTGAAAAGATGAAAAAACTCTGTAGAGGCCAAACAGATTGATCTCTCGCAATGACTAACAAAAAAAACAGGAGAAAACCTGCCCTACACTTCGGTCCCGGGGATACGTCCGGTTGGACCCCGGTTGGTGTGAGCGGCTACCGGGCCTTGAAATCAACCGCTGCAATACGTGAATTGATTCAAAATGGACTGGATGCTGCTAGTGATGCAAAAGCGCTCCCTGCACGCATGCGTTTCCGAGTGGAAGGATACCAAATTCAAGATATCCCAAGTATAGATTTATATCGAAGATACTTTAAAGAAGCACAAGATGTACAACGCGAATTAGTTGGAGGCAACGTGCCTGATAATGCCGAGGCGATTATAAACGATATAAACGAGTGCTTAAATAAACAGACCTGCGAGGTCCTTCATGTACTTGACAACGGTATTGGCTTAAATGAGGAGCGGATGAAAGCTTTGCTTGCAGATGGCCTAAGCGTCAAAGACTCTGGAGCAGCGGGTTCCTATGGCAATGGGCACATTGTAGCGTTTCCCGCGTCTGACTTGCGTTATATTCTTTACGGTGGCCTATTCTTGGAAAATCAGACGCCTAAAATGATCTGTTCCGGGCATGTCATTCTGGCAACCAGGAAAGGTGAAAAGGGGGGAGGAATTAGTAAAGATGGTTACTTCGTAAACGAGTTAAAAGACGATTTATTCAATCCTTACGATTTCCCTGAGAATAAGGAAATTCCACTCTTGATACGAAAGCAACTTGAATGGATAAAAGATGAGTGGCAAACAGGGAGTGTTGTTTCAATCGTCGGCTTTAATAAATTCAGAAAATCGGGCGCAAAGAATACCATTTTGAAAGAAATTTTTCGTGCAGCCGCATGTAATTTCTTTGAAGCAATTAATCGTGACCATCTGGTAATTGATGTTGAAGAAAATGGGAATATCGAATCTTTGGACAAAAGTTCTTTAGAACGGATTCTTGAAGACAACAAAGATCAAAGACGTAGCTCAGATACGTTTTTGTCGGGCAATCGGGCTTACGAAGCATTTCGCGTCCTTAAGGAAGGGAACAGGGAAATGGTGTCAACCGACTTGGGAGAAGTAGAAATAGTGGTGAAATGTCCGGTTGAAAGCGGGCAAACACGCATAGATTTGTGCAGAAAGGGTATGTGGATAACCAGTAATCTACCTAGGTTCCAAAATCAATTTGGAAATTTGACCCCATTTCATTGCATTCTGCCGTTGCTAAAAAATACACAATTGAATCGCATTGTTCGTAAAGCTGAAGGCCCATTACATAACAGTTTGTCTACAGATTTATTGTCTGCCACCGAGAGAGAAAAATTTAATGGTGTCTTGTCAGCTATCCGAGATAGATTGAAAGAAATAATTCCACCGCTGAACGAGGAATCATTTCGTCCTGATGACATTTTTCTGGTACGAACTAAAGGGCTGGTTAAAGGGGGTGGAAGACCAAACACCACGGGCACAATGACTGTTGTCAAACGTCGTCGTAAGTCACAAAATTATGAGCAACAGGAAGAAGTGGACAGTGGCCACGAAGGGACTGGAGTTGGAGAGGGCAGTCGCAGCTACAATGCAAATCGTTTCGGTTCATTCCGACGACATGGAAGCCAAATGCAATTTCAGGGTTTAGTTGTGCCGACCGGCCCTAGGTCTTGTAAAGTGAGTGTTGTATCCGGGGAAAAAACTCAGGAAAGCGAGATACGTTTTGCTTTGGATGAAAGTATTGATGTTACCTCCGATGGTGCAATCAAAGATCTGTTTGTCTCTATCAATTCGGATAGTCTGCGAGTAAATGGCGAACCGGCGCGTGAAGATCAGTTGAGAAAAGACGATAACGGTAATGTATTGGGAGTTGGACTTGGTGGTTTGAATGAAAAACAAGAGTTTGAGATTGAAATGGACTACAGCATTCCAAACGATCTGTTGATAAGAGATGACCAAAAAGTAGTGCTGAAAGTCGAGATGGTACGGCGCGCCGCTACTGACAAAAGGGCCGGAAAATAAATATGCTCAAATTTTCTGACGCGGTTCGTGCCTTCCCGTTCCCGGTTCTCGAAGATGGCAACCTGTCTTTTCCTGAAGGAGAATATTCTCCTGAAATTACGAATAATGACGAGGGTTACTCTGTAAAGGTATATCACAAACTAAAGAATGCTTCGTTGATTGAACGTTTCGTAAATGAAGGGCGTGCAGCTTGCTGTTGCACCGTTTCAGTACCTATAACAGGATACAGGGAGTTGTTCATAGGCGATGGTTTTAATCAAGACGTGCAATGGGACAGAAATTGGGTTGGCGAACCCCCCGTTCTTCGTCCTTTAATTGTGTGCAGGGAGCTGATAAGCCACAAACTTTGTGTAGAAGATGGCGTGCATAATATGTGGGTCGGGCAGGAAATATCATTTAACAAGGGAGCAAAAATAGCAATAGGACCTGACTTTCGTACCGAATCGTCAATACAATCTTTGTTATCCATCGACAAGGATGAGTCACTGGATTCAGGACGGTTACATATTAATCCATGTACTGAAGACGGGTTTTATTTTAGTGTTAAAGTGGCCTCGGATTTATATAAATTCGTCCAGAGCCCGGGAGGGAGCGATCGTTCTAAACACCGCCGTAGTATATTGATACATGCAATCAGTTCATGTTTCGCCTTACTTGCCAAAGATTACAGTAAGGAAGATGGTGATAATGGCTGGCAGTTTCACTCTAATCTTCGCGCATTGGCTGGGGAGATGGAAAGCAAGGGATTACCCGTTTGGCATGACGAAGATTTTCGTCCGGAAGAAGCGGCAACCTCCCTGTATCCCCATCAAATTCCAATGCTGGAAGAAGAATGATTAATGTGTATAAGCAGCTGGATCGCGAGCAATACTCCAGATTACGAAAAAGTCTTTTAAACAGAAAAGGTTCTGCCCGGCAACGTGAATTTCTTAATGCCACCAAGTCAGACAAGGATTTTCTTGAATTTGTGCGTGGGGAAGTTGACACAGTAGGAAGCAAAGAAATTCCTGTTTTTAATGAAAAATTGACTGAACATGAATACAAGGATCCCCCAGAAGATACCGAAGACAACCTGTATACTTCTTGGAAAAAAATACCGCCCGAGGCCGCCTGCCGGGTTTCTTTCTGGGGTGAAGTTACTTTGAAACAAATAGAAAACGAAAGTATTAACGCTTATTACCTGGCAGCAAATGGAGGGGCGCTGTCCGGTGGAAAAGAGCGTATTGATAAATCATTATCACCACAAGGAAGTGAAAGAGATATCGATGCTTGTGTGCGTACTGTTCTTCGACGGATGAGTGGACTTCCTGAGGCGCGAGGCAACAGAAGCCCGTACGTGGATTGTCCATTCGGGCGCGCCTGGTGGCGTTCACGTTTATCCGAAGAAGTTGAAACAGCATCAAAAATGCCGCGCAAAAAAATTGGTAAACTATTGCATTTAAGTCAAACATACTGGGAGAGTCTTGTCACATTGGTAGTGTCAAGAAACTCAATATTAGGCGATAATAAGGTCCGATATGCTTTGATTTGGTGCCTGGCAGAAATACTGGAAAAGAACCCTAACAGTAAACTACTCAGTTTGGCTTCTCTTAATGATTTTTGCCGCTCTTTAGGCGTAAGGTGCGCTTGGCAGGAGTTAGGTATTCTTGGGCTTACTGATATCAAGAAATTAATTGAAGATGAAATATTATTTCATCCCAAGTAGCTGGCTCTGATAAATGAAGTGTCACCTATTTTGCCCGTCGATATACTTCTTGAAATACGTCCAACTGGTCTCGTTCGGCCGGGTGTCGTCGCCTGGCGGCGGGGCTGTGTATTCGGGGTAGTTGCTCTTGATTTCATCCTGCATCAACGCCGGCAAGTCGTCCCAGCTTTTCAGTTTG
>JAJDYQ010000054.1 GCA_022825085.1 Gammaproteobacteria bacterium | reverse complement strand
ATTCCTGCGAAAGCAGGAATCCAGAAGATGGAATTGATTGAAAAGAGCAATCCAGAGTGGGGGGATTTATATGGAGAATTGGTTTGAGTGGATTCCTGCTTTCGCAGGAATGACAGAGCCGGATCCCCGGTTTGTATCAGTCCGGCCCCGCCTTTTTATGGCTCAAACTGCGTCAGAAATACGGCAATGCACCGGCCGCCAGCGGCCTGGATCGGTTGTTGTCGGATTCGTTGACGGATGCGTTAAAAGAAGACAATGCTGAAACCGCCGCCGTATCGAGTCGTTGGACTTTGAAAGGCGAGTGGGGCTTTGCACTGCTGGATGATGCCACCGGCATTCCCTATGCGAGCCTGTCGGCGTCCGGTACCAAACGGGACCTGACCCTGGGCTGGCGTCTGCTGTCCAATCCGTCCGGCCTGAAGTCGAATCTCGATATCAAGGCCATCCGTCGTGAGAAAGATAATAATGATCAAAATCATGGCATTGGCGCGGAATTAGAACTATACTGGTAATGTTCATTACTCCATTGTGGGGCCGGATTTCTGTATTGTCCTCTGGCCCCTTTTTTTTGGCGGTTAAACCCCTACTATTCCCCCTGAACCTGCCAAACCGCTCTTTCCGGGCCGTATCGTTCAGCCATGGAAACCTGTTTTTCTTTGGTGTTATGATGGGCATTCGGGTTCTATATCAGGTATGGAACTCCCCCTGATTTCTGGAGGCTTTTATGATTCCCTCATGCGATACCGAAACTCTGTCAGCGGATCAGTATGCCATTGAGGGTGTTGAGGCAGGTGTTGCCGATACCGGTATTCATTACAATGACCGGAACGATTTTGTTGTCTTCTCGCTGGCCGGCGGCACTGCAACCGCCGCAACGTTCACCCGCAATCTGTTTGCAGCAGCACCGGTTGTTATCGCCATCAGACATCTACAGGCAATATCACCGCAATATCTGATGATCAATGCCGGTAATGCCAATGCCGGTACCGGTCAACAAGGATTGCAGGATGCACTCGATGGCTGCCGCTATCTGGCTGAGCTTCGGCATACTCCGATTGAATCGGTATTGCCTTTCTCCACCGGGGTCATCGGTGAATATCTGCCAATGGACAAGATCAGGAAAGGGGTTGACGGGGCGCTGCAAAATCTGTCTGCCCAAAACTGGCAGGCTGCCGCGCAGGCCATTATGACGACCGATACGGTGCCAAAGATTGCCACGGAACATTTTTCCATCAATGGGCTGCCCTGCCAAATTACCGGCATCAGTAAGGGTGCCGGCATGATGCATCCGAATATGGCTACCATGCTGGCATTTCTGGCCACCGACGCGGCTGTGCCCCGCCCATTGTTGCAGCAGGCACTACAGACTGCCGTTGATGACAGCTTCCACTGTATTACGATTGATGGTGATACTTCGACCAATGACGCCTGTGTTGTCTGCGCAACAGGCAAAGGCCGGCTGTCTGTGTCAGAGAGTGATGACATTTATGATGCCTTTACGGCCAAGCTGACTCTGGTATGCCGGCGGCTTGCCGAGCTTATTGTTCGTGACGGCGAAGGTGCATCCAAGCTGGCACGCATCCGTGTGACCGGCGGTCACAGCCACGAGGAGTGCAGGACCATAGGCAGCACGGTAGCACTTTCGCCATTGGTCAAAACGGCGTTATTTGGTCAGGACCCAAACTGGGGGCGTATTCTGGCAGCGGTGGGGCGTGCGCCGGTTGAACCGTTTGAACTGACAAAGGTGGATATTTTTCTGGATGATGTCTGTGTTATCCGTGGGGGAGAAAAAGATAAATGGTATCTGGAAGAGGATGGCATCCGCGTTATGCAGCGCGATGAAATAACCATCACGATCAACATGAACCATGGAAAACATGAAATCGAAATATTGACAAGCGATCTCTCGCACGGTTATGTCAGCATCAATGCAGATTACCGTTCCTGACAGGCAGCACAGATGAGTGATCATGCCACGTTATACAGGCAATGCCGACAGCACTTTTATATGCACGGCAGAATCAGCATTCCCACGCTGTATCAGGATATGGCCGAGTACGCCCGGCATTTCGATGTTGATGTTGACCAGTACGGTAAAGGCACATTTCTGAATGACTTTGAGGCGGAAGTAGCCCGGCTGCTGGGAAAAGAGGCCGCTGTTTTTATGCCCAGTGGCGTGATGGCACAGCAGATTGCCCTGCGCATAAGAGCCGACCAGTCAAAGCTGACCCGAATTGCTTATCACCCTACCAGCCACCTTGAAATAAACGAGCATCAGGGCTATCGTTTTTTACATGGCTTGCAGGCCAGCCTGCTGGGTGAGCACCGGCGCCTGATAGAACCTGATGATTTTTCTACCCTTGATGGTTCTGCTTCATCATTGCTGCTGGAGCTGCCACAGCGCTGGGCCGGAGGGCTTTTGCCGGAATGGCAGCAGCTCAATCGTGTCATTGAAACAGCCCGTCAATATGTGTCTTATATCCATCTGGATGGCGCACGGCTATGGGAATGCCTGCATTATTACAGTCAGGAGAATGATTTTCAGCTTTCTCATATCAGTCGGCCTTTCGACTCGGTTTATGTATCTTTTTACAAGACCCTGGGCGGCATCGGTGGTGCCATGCTTGTGGGCGAGCAGGCATTTATTGATGAGGCCCGGATATGGCTCAGGCGTCAGGGGGGCAATTTGTATCAACTGCATCCCATGGTAGTTGCCGCGCACATGGGCATGGATCGGTATCTACCGCATATTCCCGCTTATATCAAGCGGGCACAAACGATCGCCGGGCTTATCAAGAATATCCCCGGATTGATCTGTCACCCACAACAGCCAGTGGTTAATATGTTCCATATTCACTTCGCACAGGATGTAAACATGCTTGAGAAAATCAGGGATCATATCGCCAGAGAGTCCGGTATATGGGTGGCTGGAAAATTTTATCCATCTTATCTGAAGGGGACCGATAATATGAGCAGCTTTATGGAAGTTCATGTCGGCGAAAGCCTTTTGAATATCGACGATCAAACATTCCATAATTGCCTGCAACGGCTGGCATCTGCCGATCAGTGAAAGGCGATTACCTGGAAAATCTGGACTGGCCGGAGGCTGAATCCCTTATAAAACAGGATCGTGTTGTTGTTCTACCGCTTGGTGCCGCCAGCAAGCAACACGGCCTCCACCTGCCTCTCAATACGGATGCCCTGACCGCACAATATCTGGCCGACAGGATTGCCGAGCAGCATGATGTCATCATCCTGCCGTTACTCGCCTATGGCTATTATCCGGCGTTTGTCGAATATCCCGGTTCGATTTCCCTGCAAAAAAAGACCTTTGAGGATACCGTAATACAGATTTTTCAGTCTCTGCATCAACAGGGTGCCAGTAAATTTTATGTGCTGAACACGGGCATCAGTACTCATTGGGGGCTGGAACCTGCCCGACAATCTCTACTTGCCGATGGCGTGATTATGGATTACAGCGACTTTACAGCCATGCTCGAAGAGCTGGAACAGGATATCTCCGAACAGCCGCTTGGCAGTCATGCGGATGAAATGGAGACCAGTATGATGCTGTTCATGTACCCGGACAAGGTACAACAGGACAAGGCTGTGCCGGAATTGATGCCTCGGCTCGGACCCGGCCCCTTTACCCGTGACCGGCAGGCAAGCCACGGCATTATCAGCCCAAGCGGCGGCTGGGGTGATCCAACCCTCGCCACACGGAAAAAAGGTGAGGCCATCATCTGCACACTGGTTGAGCGCATCGGTCACGCTATCGAAATGCTGGCCAGCGATGCCTGTGATCCGCCTCCACCACGAACAGAATATCTGGGCTAGAAGCAGAAAAACGCTGACGGACTCAGAGCTTCCTGTACACTTCACCACCCTCGCGCAAAAACTCCTGCGCCTTTTCTTTCATGCCCTGTTCAATCGCGTTCATTGCCGCCGTACCCTGTTTGGCGGCATAGTCACGCACATCCTGGGTAATTTTCATGGAGCAAAAATTGGGCCCGCACATAGAGCAGAAATGCGCCACCTTGTGTGCCTGTCTGGGCATGGTTTGATCGTGATATTCGCGCGCCTTTTCCGGGTCAAGCGACAGGTTGAACTGGTCTTCCCAGCGGAACTCGAAACGCGCCCTGGATAAGGCATTATCACGTATCTGCGCACCCGGAAAACCCTTTGCCAGATCGGCGGCATGTGCCGCCAGCCTGTAAGTAATAATGCCTTCGCGAACATCTGCCTTGTTCGGCAGGCCCAGGTGTTCCTTGGGAGTCACATAACAGAGCATGGCTGTACCATACCAGCCGATCTGGGCGGCACCGATACCGGAGGTAATGTGGTCGTAGCCGGGGGCAATATCCGTTGTCAGCGGCCCAAGCGTATAAAAAGGTGCCTCGAAACACTGTTCAAGCTGTTTGTCCATGTTTTCCCTGATCATCTGCATCGGTACATGACCCGGGCCTTCGATCATCACCTGACAGTCATGCTCCCAGGCCTTCGCCGTCAACTCACCCAGTGTTTCAAGCTCGCCAAACTGGGCGGCATCATTGGCATCCGCAATGGACCCGGGACGGAGTCCGTCTCCCAGCGAAAAGGATACATCATAGGTCTTCATAATCTCGCAGATTTCGTCGAAGTGCGTATAAAGAAAACTTTCCTTATGGTGCGCCAGACACCACTTCGCCATAATCGATCCGCCACGCGAAACAATGCCGGTAACACGCTTCGCCGTCAGCGGCACATATTGCAGTCTGACTCCGGCATGAATTGTAAAATAATCTACACCCTGTTCGGCCTGCTCGATCAGGGTGTCTCTGAATAGTTCCCAGGTCAGCTCTTCAGCCTTGCCATTGACTCTTTCCAGTGCCTGATAAATGGGCACGGTGCCGATC
>JAJDYQ010000060.1 GCA_022825085.1 Gammaproteobacteria bacterium | reverse complement strand
CCCGGTTTGTATCAGTCCGGCCCCGCCTTTTTGATGGTCAGGGTATTTTCCTGAGCCTGCTATTCGACGAATGTCAAAGCCCGTCATTCCTGCGAAAGCAGGAATCCAAAGGAAACGGTCATCACACACGAAAAACAGATAAAAAAATGGAAGCGTCAGTGGAAGATAGAGTTGATTGAAAAGAGCAATCCAGAGTGGGTGGATTCCTGCTTTCGCAGGAATGACAGAGGCTTGGTTTGAGTGGATTCCTGCTTTCGCAGGAATGACAGTGCCCCGGCCAGGATGGATTCCTGCTTTCGCAGGAATGACAGGGCCGAATACCCGGTTTGTATCAGTCCGGTCCCGCTTTTTTATGGCTCCAACTGCGTCAGAAATACGGCAACGCACCGGCCTGACAAGTCCCGTCGCCTTGAATCTGTTAAGATGCCGCATCGATTTACCTTCACGTTATCTGCATGTTGACACATCCTGACTTTGATCCGGTTTTGGTTCATCTCGGTGGCCCTCTGGCCATTCGCTGGTATGGTCTGATGTATCTTGTCGGCCTTGCTCTGGCCTGGTGGCTGGGGCGCCGGCGTGCCGCGCAGCCCGGCTCTCCTGTCACGGCGCAGCAGGTCGATGACATAATGTTTTATGGCATGTTGGGTGCCATTCTTGGTGGGCGCATTGGCAGTACGTTATTTTATTATTTTCCTGATTTCATCGATAATCCGCTTGTTATTTTCAGGATCTGGGAGGGCGGCATGTCTTTTCATGGCGGGATTCTGGGAGTATTGGTGGCCATGTGGCTGTATGGATTCCACCGGCAGTCAGGCTTTTTCACCGTGACGGATTTTGTGGCTCCGTTGGTTCCTCCCGGTCTGGGCGCAGGACGTATCGGTAATTTTATCAATCAGGAATTGATTGGACGACCGACCGATGTCCCGTGGGGTATGGTCTTTCCTGTAACCCGCGATGGAATTGCCCGCCATCCCTCGCAGCTTTATCAGGCGATACTGGAGGGTGTCATATTGTTTTTGATATTGTGGTTCTACTCGGCCAAGTCCCCACCACGCATGGCGGTGTCGGCAGTCTTCCTGCTGTTTTATGGCATCTTCCGTTTTGCGATAGAATTCGTGCGTACCCCGGATGACCATTTGGGGTTTGTCGCCTTCGACTGGCTGACTATGGGGCAGTTGCTCAGCCTGCCCATGATCCTGATTGGTACCGGGATGTTGTGGCTGGCGTATCGTTCACCATGGCGAAGAACGGCAGGCGGCATCTGATGCGTTCACTTACCCTATGAAACAATACCTGGATTTAATGTGTCATGTGCGCGATAACGGTACGCGAAAGGAGGATAGAACCCACACCGGTACCAAAAGCGTATTTGGCTACCAGATGCGCTTTGAGCTGGACAAGGGCTTCCCTTTGGTGACTACCAAAAAATGTCATTTCAAATCCATTGTCCATGAGTTGCTCTGGTTTCTGAAAGGCGGAACAACACTCGATTACCTGAACAGGCATAATGTGACTATCTGGGATGACTGGGCCGATGATAACGGTAATCTGGGACCGGTTTATGGTCGTCAGTGGCGCAGTTGGCCGGCCCCGGATGGGCGTCATGTTGACCAGATCGCGGAATTGGTCGAACAGATCCGAAAAACGCCGCATTCTCGTCGTCTGGTAGTCAGCGCCTGGAATGTCGCTGATTTGCCGGATGAGTCTGTCGGGCCACAGGAGAATGTTCGGCAGGGCAGGATGGCACTGGCTCCATGTCATGCCTTTTTCCAGTTCTATGTCGCTGACGGCAGGTTGTCCTGCCAGCTTTATCAGCGCAGCGCCGATGTTTTTCTGGGTGTGCCATTCAATATCGCCTCCTATGCGCTGTTGACCATGATGCTGGCGCAGGTCTGCGATCTGCAACCGGGGGATTTTGTGCATACCTTTGGTGATGCCCATCTGTATCTGAATCACAGTGAACAGGTTGAGTTGCAGCTCACACGCGAACCGCATCCATTGCCAACCGTCAGGCTCAATCCCGAAGTGAAGAATATCTTCGATTTCACCTGCGATGATGTTGAGCTGATTGGCTACCGCTGCCACGCGGCTATCCGTGCGCCTATCGCCGTATAGGTATGCCGCTAATATCCATTATTGTTGCGCTGGACAGCAATCGGTTGATCGGCTGCAATAACCGGCTGCCGTGGCGATTGCCGGCAGACCTGCAACATTTCAAATCCGTCACTATGGGCAAACCCATTGTGATGGGGCGTAAAACCAGAGAGTCGCTGGCAAGATCACTGCCCGGTCGGACGAATATAGTGATGACCCGTAACCGGCACTATGTGGCACAGGATGGAATTGTTGTCCACTCCCTTGAAGACGCCCTGAATGCCGCCGGCGACGCGCAGGAAGTTATGATTATTGGCGGTGCCCATCTCTATGCACAGACGCTTCCGCGAGCGGACAGACTCTATCTGACTCGGGTAGAAGGGAGCTTTGAGGGCGATACCTGGTTTCCTGCATTCAACTCCGATGATTGGTTGCGGGAGTCCATCCAGAGCCACCAGCCGGATGAAAAAAATCCCTGGCACTATCGCTTTGAAACGCTGACAAGAAAGCCCTGGTGTTAAAACAGGGTTTTCCGGGGTATAAAAACACATTGTCAGGTGCGTCATCCATGCCCGCAACTGACCTGAAAATACTCGGGTTCGTCGTCGAGCCGCAGGGCAGTCAGCTTGCCGCCCCAGACACAGCCGCTGTCGAGAGCATGGACATTTTGTTCCTGATGCTGTCCGAGTGCTGCCCAGTGGCCGAAGACAATTTTTATGTCTTTACTGCGCCGATTCGGCAGCCGGAACCAGGGGTGCAGGTGAGTCGGTTGGGAACCGGGTTCGCGATTGTTTATGAAGTCCTGGCTGCCATCCAGCTCGCAGTAGCGTATGCGTGTCAGGCTGTTTGTTATGCAGCGCAGGCGATCCCAGCCTTTCAGATCATTCGACCAGAGGCGGGGTTCGTTGCCGTACATATTGGCCAGAAAGTCATCAATCATATCGCTGCGAAGTACCTGCTGAACCTCATCGGCATATTCGCGGGCGCACGCCAGACTCCATTGCGGCGGCAGTCCGGCATGTACCATGACATATCCAAGCGCCTCGTCATGATGTAATAACGGCCGGTTGCGCAACCAGTCAACCAGCTCCGCAAAATCCGGTGCATGGACAACATCGTCAAGGGTGTCTTGTTTGTGATGAATTTCACGGTGTCCGTAAGCAATGGCCAGCAGATGTAAATCATGATTACCGAGGACGGTGACGGCACCATCGCCAAGTGATCGGATAAATCGCAGGGTGTGCAGGTTTTCCGGACCGCGATTAACCAGATCGCCAACAAACCAGAGCCGGTCCCGATCGGCGTTGAATCCGGTTTTTTCGAGCAGTGCCCGCAGGGCCGCGAAACAACCCTGCACATCGCCGATGGCATAGACGGCCATGGCCGTGATTAATTCAGGGTGCCGGGGACAGCCAGTGTAAAGGTGGGAATCTCGGCATCAAAATGCGTACCGTCATCCGCAATCATCTGATAACTGCCGCGCATACTGCCGACCGGCGTCTCCATGATGGAACCGGAGGTATAGCGATAATCATCTCCGGGCTTCAGATAGGGCTGTTTGCCAACCACGCCATCGCCACGTACTTCCTGTACCTCACCATTGGCATTGGTGATGATCCAGTGGCGCGTCAATAAACGGGCGGCAATATCGCCCGTGTTGCGCAGGGTAATGGTATAGGCGAACACATAGCGGCTTTCTTCCGGGTCGGATTGCTCCGGGATATAAATAGGCTGGGCTTTGACATTGATAGAGTACTGCATGGCGCTTCAGTGGCTTGAATTGAGGTTGGATTCTAGCACATGCGCCAGACTGGCGAACTCTCTGAGTGACAGGGTTTCGGCACGTCTTGACGGGTCAATGCCGGCAGATTGGATCTGGCTGCTGTCGAGCAGTGATTTCAGGCTGTTTCGCAAGGTCTTGCGGCGCCGTGAAAAGGCTGCCGTGACGGTCATTGCCAGCGCCTTTGTCGAGGCAGTATCGATAACGGGCGCGGCATGAGGCAGCAGCCGGATAAAGGTTGACTGCACCCTGGGTGCCGGTTTGAAGGCACCGGGGCCGACATCGAATAATAAGGCCGCCTCAAAGGTCGCCTGCATCATAACCGAGAGCCTGCCGTAATGGCCGCCACCGGGCTGTGCCGCAATACGACAGGCTACTTCCCGCTGTAACAACACATGTATGTCGTGGATGATCGCGGCATGGCTGGCGAGGCAGAACAGCATGGGGACGGAGACATTATAGGGCAGGTTGCCGGCAATTCTGAGCCGACTGTCAGTGGATACCAGTGTTGAAAAATCGAACTGCACGGCGTCACCCTGCAGCATGGTCAAGGTGCCGATATCGCGACATTTATCTTCCAGCATCGGTGCCAGATCCCGATCAAGCTCAATGGCGATCAATGTTCCATGTGCCTTCAGAAGGGGGCAGGTAAGGGCACCTTCACCGGGTCCGATTTCCACCATAACATCACCGGGTCGGGGATGGATCGCCTGCACCATCCGCTCCAGTACCGATTGGTCATGCAGAAAATGCTGTCCGAACCTTTTTCTTGGACGGTGATGCAAGGGCCTGCCTCGATATTATGTCTGGACTTGCAAAGATGAGCAGGATCAAGCGTGATGGTGAACAGGCCGGACGACGATATGCCGATAATTGCCTGATCCCTACTCCCTGCTGTCCTGTTGCAGCTCGGCAATGATTTTGTCTGCTCCATGTTCCAGTAGTTCTTCGGCAAGAGAGACTCCCATTGATTCAGTATCGTCGATCGCTCCGTCGATGTCACCGCTGATTACAGCTTTGCCATCAGGTCTGGCTACCAGACCGCGTAGCCATATCCGGTTGTCTTCGAGCAGGGCAAATCCGGCTACAGGCATTCGGCAGCCACCTTCAAGGCAGCGGATAAAGGCGCGTTCTGCACTGACGCAGGCATGGGTATCTGCATGGTTCAGACATTGCAGCAGTGCCTGGGTCTCCTTGTCGCCCTGCCGGCTTTCAATCCCTACGGCACCCTGACCGGCGGCAGGCAGCAGGGTCTCGGCCGGAATCAGGTCGCGAATACGGTTTTCCATGTCCAGCCGAATCAGTCCGGCAGCAGCCAGAATGATGGTGTCGAAGTCGCCATTATCGAGTTTTGCCAGACGGGTTTGAACATTGCCGCGCAGGGTTAGAATCCTTAAATCCGGGCGTCCTGCCAGTAGCTGGCTGCTACGGCGCAGGCTTGAGGTGCCGATACATGCGCCTTCAGGCAGTTCATCCATGCAGGAGTATTGCCCGGAAACAAACGCATCCAGCGGTGTTTCACGTTCACAGATCGCCGTAACTTCAAAGCCCTCCGGTAATTCCGCCGGCACATCCTTCATGGAGTGTACCGCAATATCGGCCCTGCCTTCCTGTATCCCCTGTTCAAGTTCCTTGATGAACAGCCCTTTGCCGCCAGCCTCAGCAAGCGGCGTATCGGTAATGCGGTCACCTCTGGTCAACATCTCCACCAGTTCTATTTCCAGCCCCGGATGATTCTCCAGCAGGCGATCGCGTACATGGCGGGCCTGCCACAGCGCCAGAGGGGAGCGGCGTGTTGCTATTCTGAGAGTTTTTTTCTGCATGATTGCTCTGTCGCTGTTCTTTAACGGCCGGTTTAACCGGCACGGATATTCGGCCTTTTTCTATCCGGTCGCACGAATCTGTTCGATGACTGGTCGGGTCTGCGGATGAACATGCCGCCACAGATAAAATGACTCTGCCGCCTGTTCCACCAGCATACCAAGGCCGTCCATCGTGATGGCAATGCCACGGGCCAGAGCCCATTTCCGAAATGGCTGGCAGCCTTCGCCATACATCATGTCATAGGCAATGGCTGACTCAATCCGTATCTCATCGGGAATGGGTGCCACTTTGCCCTGCAAACCAAGTGAGGTGCCATTGATTACGACATCGAATTGCTGCCCGGCCAGGCAGGCAAAATCACCGGCACCGATTTTAAACTCATCTGCAAACAGGTCGCGCAGTTGCTCCGCCCTGGTTACAGTACGATTGGCAATGGTGATTGCGTGGGGTTTCTGATCAATGACAGGTTTCAGTATGCCCCTGACAGCGCCTCCCGCACCCAGCATCAGGATGCGTTTGCCCTGCAATATCTGACCGTGATTTTCGGTTATGTCGCGCACCATGCCCACGCCATCGGTATTGTCGCCATGGATACTGCCGTCGCTGCGGAATGTCAGTGTATTGACCGCCCCGGCCCGGTCGGCACGACTGCTTGATTCGTCTGCAATACGATAAGCCTCTTGTTTGAACGGCAGTGTGACATTTGCCCCGGTAATCCCCTCTTGCTGTATCGCACGAATGGCCGCCTCGAAAGTGCCTGTTTCCACCAGGCGACGCTCATAGCGGATCACCTCGCCGGTTTGTTCGGCAAACCGGCGGTGAATCATGGGCGATTTGCTGTGCATGACCGGATTGCCCAGCACCAGATATTGATCAATGCCCATGGTCAACGGGCCAGACTGGCTTCCACCTGTTCACGTTTGGTCTGACCGGCAAGGTTTTCGATCAGTTTCAGGGTAAAGTCAATGGCTGTTCCGGGTCCACGGGAGGTGATGACCCTGCCGTCCTGTACAACAGCCTGACCGGTGTCGAGACCCGGCAGAGCTGCTGGGTCCATGGTGCCCGGATAACAGGTCGCTGCTTTGCCAGAGAGTATGCCGGCATCTGCCAGAACTCTGGGCGCCGCGCATATTGCAGCGGTAAATTTCTCGCTGTTGGCCATCTTTATCAGCAGGCTGCGAACACGCTTGTCGTCGCCCAGACGTTCAGAACCGGGACCACCACCCGGTAGTACTACCATGTCATAATCTTCCTTCAGGGCATCATCGAGTAATATGTCCGGCTGTAGCCTGACGCCACGGCTGGCCGTGATGACTCCCGCTTCCAGTCCGGCCACGATAACCTTAATTCCGGCTCTGCGGAGCAGGTCTATAATCGTTACCGCCTCAAGCTCTTCACAGCCCTCAGCGAGTGGAATCAATACCTTTGGCATGGGTTCTCCCGGTTTTTACAGATTGCTGCCGCTTCAGTAATTCGCTGACGGGAATCAGATGTACCCCGTGTTGTTCCAGAGCCGGTAGCTGACTGCGCAGATACCGGATGGTCTCTTTGTGCGGGTGGGCTACTCCCAGCGCGGTGCCGTTGCGTTTGGCAGTTTCAATCAGCAGGTCGAATTGATCCTGAATTTTTTCCGGTTCATGGTCCAGAAATACATCCCGGTGTGTCGTAACCAGACCGTACTGCCGGGCCGTGCTCAATGCCACAGTGTGGCGGGTAGTTCGACTGTCAATAAATGCCAGATGGGGGTAGCTCGCCAGCTCTTTCATCAGCCAGCGCATACGCTCCGTATTCGCCGTCAGCCTCGAACCTTCATGGTTATTGACGGCAATGATGTCGGGAACAGCGGCGATATTGCGATGAATAGTGCGTATATAGCGGGCCTGACTCATATCCTGTCTCAAGGTGCCCGGTACCTCGGCCTTGTTTTGGGGGTGCAGTTTCTCCATCGGCATATGCAGAATCAGATCGCGGTTTGATTCCCGCACGGAGTGGATCGCCTCATCCGCGCCTGGTGTATGTGGCAACACGGCATAGCTGAACGGGCCGGGCAGTGCCAGAGCCTGCCTGTCAGCGTGGATGCGGTAGCCAATGTCATCGATAATAATGGCAACCGCCGGGCCGTCCTGACTGGCTTGCCCGGTAGAGCTCAGTAACAATACGATCAGCAGGGCGGATCGATACATTCTTTGAGTTTTCAGCATGATCGACTTCAGGACTTGGCCCTGCTATTGATGATGGCCAGGCTCCTCAGCAGGTTCAGTGCCTCATACAGGGGATAATCTCTTTCCGCCAGAGGTTGATCAGTATTTTCTGTCCCGGGGGTATCTGTCGGCTGCTGTTCGGCATTTTTCAGGTGCCGGCTCAGTTGTGATTCCGTCACCCTGCTAAAATCCTCGTCAGTATCTCTCTTCAGGCTCAGGTTGCGGGTTTTTATATCCGGCTCAATGCCCAGTGCCTGGATCGAACGACCGGCAGGTGTGTAGTACCGTGCTGTCGTCAGCTTGACCGCATCGCCGTTGCTCATGGGCAGAATCGTTTGTACCGACCCTTTCCCGAAGGTTTTTTCACCCAGAATGATTGCCCTGCCCTGATCCTGTAGTGCCCCGGCTACAATTTCGGAGGCCGATGCAGAGCCGCCATTGACCAGCACCACCATTGGAGCACCGTCAATCAGATCGCCAGGTTTGGCACGAAAATCAGATGTTGAGCTGGTATCACGACCTTCGGTATAAACAATCAGCCCCTCTTCCAGAAAGGCATCAGACACATTTACAGCACTGTTAAGTACACCGCCGGGGTTGTTTCTGAGGTCAAGTACTACGCCGTTAATGCCCGAAGGGTTTTCTTCCTTGAATCGACTGATTGCCTTGCGCAGCAGCTCTGCGGTGTGCGATTGAAACTGGGTGATGCGCAGATAAAGATAGCCGGGTTCCAGAATACGGGATTTCACGCTCTTGATGGTAATAATATCCCTGACAATCGTGATGTTGAGAGGTTGTTCCTGCCCTTCTCTCGTGATCGTCAGGGTGACTGGTTCACCCGGCTTGCCGCGCATGAGTTTGACGGCCTCACTCAGCCCGGTGCCTTTTAATGACTTGCCGTCAAGACGAATAATAACATCGCCTGCCTTTATCCCGGCCCGGTATGCCGGTGTATCATCTATTGGCGCGATGACCTTGATAAAGCCGCCTTCCTCACCAATTTCTATACCAAGGCCGCCGAACTCGCCGACAGTACCTTCGTGCAGGTTCTTGTATTCAGCCTTGCCCAGATAGGCTGAATGCGGATCAAGTCCAGACAGCATGCCCTGGATCGCATTTTCCATAAGTTTGCTGTCATCAATATCCTCGACATAGTCTTTTTTGACCCGGGCAAAGACATCGGCAAAGGTGCGAATCTGGTCGAATGGCACCTCGATATCATCGGTGACCGGACGCGAATCTGCATCGGAATCTTCCGAGGCATATACCGGCACCAGCACGGCGACGGAAATCAGGAATAAAAAATGTCTCATCAACTGCCTCACCTGTGAACGGTTATTGCGGAGCATCGCATATCGATTGCAAAGCCCACATTAGCACTTAACCCAAACGATGCCAAAGGGCATTATGCCGTAAATCAGATCCGCATACTCTGAATTAACCGATGCAACCGGTTAGGAATTGACCGATGAGGTCCGAGGCATCTGCGGCCTGTCTCAGGTGGGCTGCTGTGGAAGCTGCTGTTGGTGGCTTGAACGCACGGTACCGATGCGCTATCTTTCATTACGGTCCGTGTCGTCCTTTATAAAGAAACTCTTATGTGTGTTCTGCTTTTCTCATTTCTGTCCGCTATCCTGGTATCCGGCATGGTCGAGGTTCACTGTAGGGGGGCTGAGGGGGTAGTTCTACAGCTCTCTACTGATTGATTATGATGGCTTATTCTGAATTGATGCCCGCTGTAGTGGACATCAGCATGGAGGCGGGCGGAAAAATTCTGGACATCTATCGGACGAATTTCGATGTTCGTAAAAAAGATGATCAGTCTCCCCTGACGGAGGCTGATATGGCGGCGCATGACACGATTATTGGTAGATTAGGGGAGCTTACGCCGGCCATACCGGTGTTGTCGGAGGAGTCTGCCGAGGTCCCGTTTGAAACCCGTTCGCAGTGGCAGACCTATTGGCTGGTTGACCCGATGGATGGTACGCGCGAGTTTGTTAAACGCAACGGTGAGTTCACGGTCAATATCGCGCTTATCGAGGATGGTCAGCCGACTATGGGTGTTATTTATGCGCCGGTACTGGCTGCAACCTATGCCGGTGCCAGAGGACTGGGTTCCTGGAAACAGGTAGATGATGGGGGGAAAGAGGCAATTATGGTCCGACAGTTGCCGTTTCAGGACGCCTTGATGGTGGTCGGCAGTCGATCACATCGTGGTGATTCGTTGAATGAGTTTCTGCAAAAGGTGGGGGACTATCAGCTGATCAGTATGGGCAGTTCCTTGAAAAGCTGCCTGATTGCCGAGGGTAAGGCCGATATTTATCCGCGCTTCGGACCAACATCCGAGTGGGACACGGCGGCTGCACAGGCGATCGTGGAGGCTGCCGGTGGTCGGCTGGTGACCATGGATATGCAGCCCATGCGATATAACACCAAAGAGTCTCTGTTGAACCCGCACTTTATGGTGATCGCAGACATGTCCCGCGATTGGGCAGCGCTGCTGTGATTTTATGCGGATGTGGCGAATTCTGTTAAACAGGTAATAGAGGCGGCTGGTTTCAGGCTGGCGGCAGTTACTGATGCGCCTTACGTGGATGCGCAGGTATTGGCCGGGTATGTGTTATGTCGGGACCGGGCGTGGCTGGTTGCGCACTCGGATGAAGTGTTTCCATCCGACCGCCTGAATGAGTTTCGGCTTCTGATTGATGACCGTGCTCAAGGCAGGCCGGTGGCTCATTTAACCGGTCATCGTGAGTTCTGGAGTCTGCGGCTGAAGGTGACTCCAGATACCCTGATCCCCCGGCCGGAAACCGAACATCTGGTTGAGCAGGTTCTGTCGCTGAATCTTCCGGAGGCGGCGGATATTCTGGATTTTGGCACGGGTGGCGGTGCCATAGCCATTGCGCTCGCCCATGAAAGACCTGTCTGGCGTATCCATGCCATGGATATGTCGGTGGCCGCATTGCAGGTGGCTGCTGAAAATGCCTTTTTAACGGATACATCGCATATATGTTTTGTAAATGCCGATTCTCTGGCGGTGTATGGAGTCCGTTGTTTCGATGTCATCGTCAGCAATCCACCCTATATTGCCGAGGGCGATCCGTATCTGCGGCGGGGTGATATACGCTTTGAATCTGATGATGCCCTGCTGGCCGGAGAGGATGGCCTGGATTGTATCCGCTATCTGGTAGCTCATGCCTCGCAGTCTCTCAGGCCGGGTGGCTGGTTGTTGATGGAGCATGGTCATGATCAGGCGGCAGCCGTGCGCAGCTTGCTCAGACAGGCCGGATACACGGATATCGGTATGATTGCGGATCTGGCCGGGAATGATCGTGTAATACAGGCGAGGTGTCCTGATAATGATTGATGCCGTTGGTTGTCGTGAAACGGATGAGATGGACGATGAGCAGTTGCTGCGTTATTCCCGCCAGATCATGTTGCCACAACTGGGTATCGAGGGGCAGCAAAGACTTCGTGAGGCCAGTGTGTTGGTGGTGGGGGCTGGCGGTCTGGGTTGTCCGGCATCCATGTATCTGGCGGCTGCCGGTGTCGGCAGGGTCATTATCGCCGATGATGACAGAGTTGAGTTGACGAACCTGCAAAGGCAACTGGCGCATACCATGACTGACCTTGGCCGATTGAAGGCCGATTCTCTGCAGACAGCGCTGAACGGTATTAATCCGCATTGCACTGTTGAGGTGATTGCTGAGCGCATGGATTCCGGGTGGCTTGCCCGGTTCGTGCCCCGCGTCAGTGTGGTGCTTGACTGTACCGATAACTTTGCGGCCCGTTTTGCCATCAATGGTGCCTGTGTGGCGCATCGAATGCCGCTGGTTTCGGGGGCGGCCATACGGTTTGAGGGGCAGTTGATGGTGTATGACCCGCGGCAGGAAAACAGCCCCTGCTATCAGTGCCTCTATCCGGCGGAGAGTCCGATGGAAGAGGAGACTTGTAGTGAAAACGGTGTTATCGCTCCTCTGGTAGGCATTATTGGCAGTATGCAGGCGCTGGAGGCCATTAAACTGATTGCACAAACCGGCACTGTATTATCAAGGCGTTTGCAGGTTTTTGATGGTCTGGGTATGCAGTGGCGTGAAATAAAAACGGTTGTTGATCCAGAATGTCCGGTTTGTCAGCCAGTCAAGGGCTACCCCTGAGCGCTCGCCGGCATCGTCGTGTCACAGCATTTCGAAGAGCAGCTTATCGACATGTTCCGGGTATGAGTGTTGCAGGTCGTGCAGCAGTTCCAGGCCATCGGCATAGCGATCATCGGGTTGTTTCTCCAGCAGGCGCATCACGATATTGTTCAGTTCGCCGTAATCCTTTGATAAGTCGGGCACCGGTGAGCTGGCATGTGCATACATGATGTCCACTGCCGAGGTGCCGGAAAAAGGTTTTCGGCCTTCAAGCATTTCGTAGAGAATGATACCCAGCGTGTATAAGTCGGTACGGGCATCCAGCTCACTTCCGACAGCTTGTTCCGGGCTGACATAAGAGGGGGTGCCGACCATCATGCCTATATCGGTCTGGCTAAAGTCGTTGTTTTTGATCAATCTTGCGATGCCAAAATCAATCAGTGCCAGCGAACCATCCTTACGGAACAGGATGTTGGCAGGTTTGAGATCCCGGTGGATGATGTTGCGTTGGTGGGTTTCATAAAGTGCAGCGGAGATCTGTGCGGTATAACTGACAGCCTGCGCTGGAGACAGGCCGTTGTCTATTTTCTGTTTGAGATCGCCGGCCGGCAATAACTCCATGACGGAATAAATATCCTTTTTTTGTACGCCGAGTTCATATATTTTGACGATATTCGGATGATTTATGCCCTTGATGATCTCAAATTCGTGGATAAACCGATCACGTGATTGAGTATTTCTGGAGACCTGTGGCAGGCATAGTTTCAGGGCCATGCTGTGCTTATCGGTTTTATGGGTTACGCGATAGACCCATGCTGTGGTGCCTTTGCCAATAAGGTCCCTTAGAGTGTACTGGCCTAGCGTTATCGTTTTTTTGGCATCCGGCAATGGCATGGTGGGTTTGGATTTTTTTGCCGATTGTGATGGGCCGGATGCGAGTTCAGGCAGGTGCATCAGCGCCTTCATAAAACGTTTCTGTTGTAACTGACTTTTACAGATATAGTCGATCCCGCCCAGCCTCATAAAGTCAACTGCATCATCGGTATTGCAGTCTGCGTGCAGAAAGATAAAAGGTGGCAGTTTGATGGCACCGGACAGTTTTTTGAACCAGTCTCTGCGGCGTTTTGCATTAGAACCCACATCCATGATTACCAGCTTGTAGTCCTGCCAGGGGAACTTGAGTCCAAGAGGTGGATGTTGATCTGGTTCATAGGCTGAAAGTCTGGCGTGCTTCAAAAGGCGACCAAGTAAAGTGGTGATGTCTCGACGATGCTGAAGGTTGTCGTCAATGATCAGTATATGAGAGATATTCCGTAGTGGACTGTCCATGGTGTCAGTATATCCTGTCAGGACATGGTTGGTAATCAGACATTGAACAATGAATTCAGTTGCGCACCGTATTTATTACCAGATACCCCGTTGGTTTGAGATGAGTTTGCATGCTCAGTAAGGACGGGGTTCGCCATCCGGACGTGTTTTGAAGCGGCGATGGGTCCACAGGTAGTTTTCCGGCGATAGGCGTATCTGTTTTTCGATCATCTGATTGATACGGATGGCATCGGCCTGCTGGTCGCCGGTCGGGAAACTTTCCAGCCGCGGTAATACCTTTACATGATAGCCGTTTTCGGTGCGTTCCACGAAGTAGGGCAGGACGATGGCATTGGTCAGCCTGGCCCACTGGCTGGTGCCGGTGACAGTTGCTGCCATAACGCCCATAAAGGGGACAAATACGCTGTGCTTGCGACCATAATCCTGGTCGGGGCCATACCATAT
>JAJDYQ010000108.1 GCA_022825085.1 Gammaproteobacteria bacterium | reverse complement strand
CTGATATTGAGGCTGCTGCCAATGTGGACGAACTGCCAGCGGGCAACCCACATCCCCTTCTCCACAACAGAAAGGGACAGCTCTCAATAAGCCTTGCCGGAGGCCAACGACTGATACTGAAACCCGACCATCAGCCGGTACCACTCAAGAAAGATGGTGGCATTAACTGGGCAGCGGTGACGAGCATCACCATTTTATATATAGGAGATTATCATGACTAAGAAACCAAAAGGATTTCAACCAGACCGGGTATCACCGCCCGGCGACACCATACTCGACCTCATGCAGGAACGAGACTGGAGTCAGGCCGAACTCTCACAACGGCTGGGATTCAGCACCAAACACCTCAACCAGTTGATAAAAGGCAAAGTACCACTTTCAGACGAAGCAGCCCTGCGGCTTGAGCGCGTACTGGGATCAACTGCCAGCTTCTGGCTCAACCGGGAAGCCCGATACCGAGAACGTCTGGCCAGAACCGAAGCACAGGAAAAATACCGGGCCTGGACCGGATGGCTGGAGCAGCTACCACTGGCTGAACTCAAGAAAATTGACATTATCCCCAGACAACGCCTGACCGATGCCGTCAAACCCGCACTGGTAGAAACCCTGCTGCAATTCTTTGGCGTGGCCTCGCCAGACCAATGGCAACAACGCTACGGCGATATGCAGGCATCATTTCGCCGCACCCGACAGAACCAGGCCGACCTGGGCGCAATCGCCGCCTGGCTGCGTCTGGGAGAAATAAAAGCCGAAAAACTGGAGGCCCGAAAATACAACAAGGCAAAATTCACGCAAGCGCTGAATCAAATACGCGAACTGACGATCCAGCCACCGCAACAGTTTGTACCAGAGATGCGCCGCCTGTGTCTGCAAGCCGGAGTAAAACTGGTATTCGTACCTGCCATTCCCCGCGCCCATGTCAGCGGCGCAGCCCGCTGGCTGAATCGCTCCAACCCACTCATACAACTCTCCCTGTACGGCAAAACCAACGACAAACTCTGGTTCACCTTCTTCCACGAAGCCGCCCACATCCTGCTTCATGCCGATGGCAAAAACGATATATATCCGGACGACCCCAATGACACATCGAGCAACTCAAGGCAGGAACACGAAGCCGACCAATGGGCAAGCGAACAACTCATCCCCCCGGCATACCGCCATGAACTTGCAACACTTCGGGCCGAGAACGAGATACGCGCCTTTGCCGATAAAATCAACATTCACCCCGGCATTGTTACAGGGCGACTGCAACATGAAAAGAAAATAAAATACTCACAGCTGAACAAACTGAAAGAGAGCTTCAACTCATTTGAGGGCTAGAGTTTAAGTGCCTGAAACAACACCGGGACAGGAATCTGAAAACAGAACCATGAACATGCAACAGAATGACTTACGCATTTGATAAAGATATACTGATACTTAAATGGGACAAATAAGCGAAACCCTGCCGCTCAACATCGACATACTCAAAAAATGTCGTGAACAGCTTGCCCTGTCTTTGGAAGATGTTAAAGCCCGCGTTGGATCAATCAAATCGAGGCAGACACAAAAAGACCAACCTATTACCTATGCCCGGCAATACGAAAAACAGTGGTTACTTCTGAAAAAATAACACTCCAGAAACCCGAATGAAAAACCTCATACTGTCATTGATATTACTCATCACAAGCACTCAGTCTATTGCGGAAGAAATGTACTCGTGGGAATGGATAAAAAAAGAGCCATTCCGAACAACCTATCTGAACCTTGTGGAAGGCCATGAACTACCGGAGTGGGCTGTTAAACTCAATGGCCCAAGCGTAAAAAGCCATATTATCAATGCTGAGAATACCGCTTACAATGTCATAAAAACATGCAAACCACAGGACTGCGACGACAAAAATCTCACCATATTTTATGACCCTGCCGGCGCGACCTATATGCTCTTTAATGGCAGGCAAACATTTTTCATCGGGGAGCCTGGACAACCCGTGCTTGACTTAATAGTTAACCAACACGCCTCCCTTCATAAATATAGCGACATAAGGAATCGGCTGAATAAAACCAGCCATAAATGCAGTAAATAATGAGGCATCTAAATAGATTGAAAGGCAATTTCTGATAGCTTTAGTCATCGAATGATTAATACATATAAGGAGGCTATTGTGATTGCAGAAAACAAAGGACAATACAAAAGAGCCAAAATATCGTTGAAAAGTCAGCGGCCAATCCTATTCAGAATGGATCAAGTCAGATGAGTGACACAGAAATTATAACAGGTAATGCCCTGACCGAACTTGCCAGACTTAAAACAGAGACCATTGATCTCGTTATTGCAGACCCACCGTATAACCTTGGCAAGAACTATGGCAATAACCATGATATCCAGGGATTCGAAGAATATCTCTCGTTTTCCCGTCATTGGCTGCGCGAGACACACAGAATCCTGAAACCGAACGGGACATTATATGTATTCATGGGTTTCCGCTTTATCGCTTATCTGTATGACATACTTGAGCGCGATCTGGGCATGTTCTTTAACAACTGGATTGTATGGCATTACACCCAGGGCATTGGAAAAACAAAAGGATTCTCTCCCCGGCATGATGATATCCTGATGTTCACAAAGTCGGAAAAAGCCAAATTCAACCTTGATGCAATCCGGGTTCCACAAAAATACTATCGGGAAAGAAATAATATGCGCGGGGCAAACCCCGGAGATGTCTGGGAATTTTCTCATGTACATTACTGCAATGAGAATCGACAGAATCACCCGACACAAAAGCCGGAAGGACTGATCGAACGGATGATTCTTGCCTCATCCGACGCCGGGGATATTGTGATCGATCCATTTTCAGGGAGCGGTACAACACTGCGCGTATGCCAGCAACTTGACCGTCATGCCATTGGCATTGAAATCAATCCCGACTATGTGGCAAATACCAAAGTGCGCCTGTCTCAACCATTTGAAGGTTTTGACAGCATAGACCCACGCATGAAGAGAGTCCCTCTGGATTTACGGCAGGCTGAAATCCGGGCCGAGTATTTTGAGAATCACAAAAAGTGGTTTTTGGGCCATCACGAAAATACTCTGGCCGAGTTTGAAAAAGCAGTCGTGTCCGTATATGGTCAGCAAGACAAGGGGTCGGCAAGGCAGGTATCGTTATTTGAGCGAACTGAACAAAAGGCATCCCAACAAAATTAAGTGAAAAAGAGGTCAATGAATAACATGGTTATGGGAAGCATAAAAGCCGCATGGGATACAGCCGCTGCCATTAATGATGCACAAATAAAATTTCAAGTGGCTACACTAATCGATGCCCTTGCAGAGGCCAAAATTCAATGAGTGACGAAGAGATACTGCTTACAGTAGCCGCTGTCATTCGCCGCTTTGTTCATCAGACTGATGAAAATCAGAAATAAGCCCGTTCATCTCCAGGAATAACGGTACTCCGGTAAAAGAAAGCGGCGAGACAGGGCCATAGAACATAAATGGAAACTTGTGATTGCTCGATGGATCAATGAACGAACGGTAAAACTTAGCTCCCGTATCATCGTTGATAGTATCCCTGATTTTTTTAAACTCGGAACCACTGGTCAGACCATAACCAAAGGCAAATATCCTGATCTGCCGCCTGATCTCTTCGTGCAGGGAATCGATAGTCTGGGTGATGAACATATAACCGATACCATATTTGCGTGTCGTGCGGACGGCATCAATGATACTGGTAGTCAACTCCTTGATTTCCTGATCATAGCTGTATGTGCTGATAAAACGATGCGCCTCGTCCATGACGACCAGACAGTTGGCCTGCTCTCCACTTGCATATAATTCTGCTCCTTTTTCTTTGATGGCATCTTCGATAATCTTGATGAAAAGAGTTTGAATGGATTCCATACCACTTGTGGCATGTCTGTCCGATATATTCAATACAACCACATTTCCTGAAGTACATACTACGTCTTGGATGACACTCTCTAATTCAGTCTTATCACCTTGAGAAAAAAGACTGCAAACGTAAGTCCATATTTCTTTTGCCTCATGATCTACGGAACCATTGACAATACCCTCAATCCGTCGCTTCAAATTGTTGAAGTATTGGCCGCTTGAATAGACATTCGCTATATATTTGTCATCCTCATTAAATCGCTTAATCATTGATTTAAGAAGAAGATCACTATCTTCACTTCCAATCGAAAACTGTGGTTTATTCATCCTGCCTATAACATAATCCTGTATCGCCTCTGCCATCAGTTCTCTTTTTTCCTGACTGTGTATTCTGAACGCTTTTCTGACAAATCCGTAATTCAAAAGTAAGGTACTGAATAGGTGAGCATCATTCGGCAATGCAACTTCTTCTGGCACTTTTAACCTTTTGAATTTTATCCCTGTTTCTTCTATTTTCTCCCTGAATTTCTGTTGTTCTGGCAACACATTATTGTCCTCATAAAACTGCTCCTGCGGATCAAGTATCAGGATGCTCATCTTGTCGCTGTGTTGAGCGTAACCCAGAATCATATTGGCGGCAGTCGTTGTTTTCCCGGAGCCGGTGCGCCCGAAAATACCGATATGGTAAGCATCTCCACCGCCACCTTCATGGGGCTTACCGAAATGCTTCAACCAGAATGGAACATTGACATCCGTGTCGTAGGCCTTCCCAAGACAGACAAGCTGTCCTGTATATTGTCGCATTAACTCCTGCATAACATCATTAGTGACTGCCTGTACCGGCACACCCGTTGAAGGAGAGTTTGCCAATTTATGGGCCTCGGGCTGGTTATTGGTCAAACTGAAGCTGGACTGCACATTGATTTTGGCGATACGATTATCGGCAACGCCACTCAGGTTTGGCAATTTCCCATGCCGCTTAATGATACCTTTGAATGAAGGTTCTTCATGCCACCTGTTTTTAGTCTCGATCTCGGTAATTTGCCCCAGCACAAGCACCGTATTATCTCCCTCCTTTACTTGAAAGCACACCAATTCCCCCAGCAGCTTGGCTGTTTCACTGACCTCCTTGATATCAACAATGGCCTCAAAAGAACTGCTTGGAGAGCCAACCACTCCAAGTGCCTGCTGGTCGTCAGCATCGAGAAGATCGATAATATTCATGTTACTCAGAATCCTGAAAATTAATTGGTACGATAGGGAACAATCAGCTCAAAGTATTTTTGCTGGTTGAGCATGGGGTCATTACTAATAGCCTGATTCACGGCTTCCATTCCGAAAGAAATATTTTTTGCTATCACATCGGCCAGATATTGCGGGTATGGTTCCCTGATTTCCGGGGAAATGATTTGCCGCTTCAAACTGCGGAAACAACTCTCCAGCCTTGCTGTATCCTCAGCCAGATCTTTTTTGATCTCAAACCTGAAAGCTGAAGAAAAGGAATTGGGTTTGTAGTAGCAAAAATATAATTCGGATTCATGCTCATCTGTAATTTTGAAAGATTTGAGAGCATCATCCAGCCGCTGATTGAGATCAGCGTTATCAACATCGTTTATTTCAAGATTACAAGCGATATGTATTCGCTTCCACATCTCCCTGTCTTTATCGCACTGCCCAACAGGAAGCGGTCTGGTATATTCATTTTCATTCAGGATCATGGACATAAACACCTTGTCATCCGCCTTGATCTCCAGATCAGATAAAACCGTATCAATTATTTCACGTGAAGAAGAATACTTGGCAAGTCCGATAACCGCATTATCCGAAAATGCGCTATGGATAATATCAGGAATATCAGGGATAACTTTCTGATAGTTTTCATGCAAAAAGTTAGAGAGAGACTGAACATAAGGCTGATCAGCTGCCTCATCATCATTAGCGCTCAACAGACTGTTGAGCTTGAGGATGGTCGTCAAATGGGAACCGTCCATGATCCTGATCTCCCGATCATTCTCAGCAAGAATGCTGAGTTCCATTAAAAACATGATCCCCTGTGACAACCTGGAATTAGCGACATGATGCGGTAACACAGCCTGCCATTGCTGATACTGTCTTGCGTCCGCCGGCCAGGTCATGGATTCTTCATCGGAAAGCCCGTCAACACCGACAGCAATCGCCAGCAGGATATCGGCACCGGTCTTATGCTCTATAATATTGGCACCATCTGCCGCCATGATCGATGATGTATATTCTCCAGACTGACAGATCTGTATCATCCTCTGGTCATGCAAAATTTCTTTGGCCCTATCTGCCTGCTCGTCATTGAACTCAACAGCAGCCGCCAGTTGTTTTGCGGTCTCCGGCGTTTTCTCCAGCATTTGCAGCAGAAGATCTTCTGGAAGATAGGCATAATCCTTATGCTGCCCCGTCATGACTTTGCACCATTTACCAGATTTTTACAGCGCACCAAATCCTGCTCTGTTTTACAAAGAAACTCTTCTTTTGAAAACATCAACTTTTCTTTGGGATAGCCATTAGTACGTTTGACGGCCCATCGTTTTTTCCAGTATTCCGTTAAACCTGCCACGTCACGCTTTTCCCAGATTGGTTTCTCATTCTGATGAATAACGCCTGTAATATTTTTCGCCAATGGAAAAAAATAAACGGCTCGCTTAATGCCATGATTGACTCCCTTTTTGAAGCCCAGCAGACGCATGGTACGGTCGATAATTTTCATCTTGACCGATGGGCCATAACCGAATGAACGGCCTGCTGTCATATCATTTTTCTGCAAATAATCAATGAATCCCTCATACAGGGTATTGGGGATATGAAAAGAACCACTCCCGCTTGTATAACCAATAAAATCACACACGCTGCTACCATTAAACCGCAGCCGATTATAGACACTGCTTTTACCGTAAGCACCGGTCGTCGTGACAAAAAGCAGATGGGCAGGAATCGTCCGTTTCTTCAGCAGGGTTTTATAATTTTTATACTTTTGATGATATTCCGTTCTGATTGTGTCAGAAGTCAAAAGCAAGGCGACCAGCTTCCCACCCAGAAACCGGTTGTATGGCGGCAAGGCACCAAGACGTTGCGCACTCATGGACTGATTGACCCAGAAGTCCCGCATATCTTTGGTGATGCCAAGATAACGGTCCCTGACACTCCAGCTTAGAATCGGGCTTTGCAATCCGATAAGACCGATGGGAGCATTATGGTAATCATCCCAGATGATAAAGCGCATTTGCCGGCCATACGCCCGCTCATAGGGCAGACTCCACCAAGTAAAATTCCACCAGCGAAATAACATTTCATGGATTGATCCAGTCTGCACAACGATCAGGCGGGGCCTGATTTTAGCGACATCCAACGCGGAACTGTCAAGCATGAACTTTTCAGCTTTCGGCATAAAATGCTCAATGAAATGGACATGCTCGGCAATTCTTTCCACCCTGGAAACGGTATGGACATTTCTGATATTCGAATCGTCCTTGCCGGGGATATGGAAAGCGCCCTCTTTCAACACAAACCCCTGCTGATCGAGAGCTTCAATGACAGCGCTTCTCAGAGTTGCCGTTGCTGAATGACGACTCATAGATATTCCCCAATATCGTTCAATCCACACGCCCGCAACAGGCGCGATATAAACCATATATAACACTGCCCTGGCTTAATGTCCAGAGATACTTTGCACCTCAATCAGACAACGATGCACCCCTGTCAGTGCTCAACACCATGTCGAGGCCGATGGTCGGAGATGAGTGCCACCGGTCTAACCTCCGCCGCCCTCCTCACGGAATCTACTTTCAGACATCAGCATGAACAATCAGACAACCGATGCTTCGCTTGATTTTCGTATGCCACGGGCATACATTATCCCCTTGAAAAATAACTTTGAATCAGGGAGGTCACCATGATTGCAGGAACTGAAAAAAAGTACGAACAAGCCAAAGAATCATTGGAAAGGATACAGAATTTTGATGCGTCAAGTCTGGCCCGAAAAGAAGAGCTTGGTGAGGTGTATCATTTTGAGAAGGCTGTAGAACCAGTCAGGAACCTGATAGATTTGTATAAAAGGCTTTCGGTAACTGCCCTGGAGGATTTCCCGGACGATATACTTGCTGAAATACAAACTCAGGCCGATGAAGATCACTCCAAGTTCAAGGATATACTAGAGTTTAACCCGAATCGGCCAGACTCCACTAGCGAAGAGTTTAATCCGAATCGGCCAGACTCCACTAGCGAAATGAAAAATTTTATCGCCAGAATTGACGGTACCCACGCCCTGAAAAAAATTGCTCGCTCCTCGGCTATCAGGAAAAATCTCATCGCCGAAGTTAATAATGCCTACAAAGCAGCATTTACATGCCTGCATCCATATATTGCCTACTCATTTCACCGCTCTGTTGATTTTCAAAGACTCGATACAAAAGCACGGGATACTATGCAATCAGTCAAAGAGGAATCAGAGAAACTTATGGGCAACCTTAAGGAGCATGAAAACAGCGCAGAAAAAATTCTGGAAGAAGTACGCCAGGTTGCCGCTGAACAGGGCGTCAGCCAACAAGCCATATACTTCAAGAAAGAATCCGAGCACCATGACGAGAAAGCAGGCTGGTGGCTAGTCGGTGTGTTCATTTTCGCAGTAAGTCTGATTTTCTATACGATAGGTGGCCTGTTCCTGCACAAGATACCCCACATCGAGCCAGAGACCATCTACGACACCATTCAACTCACTGTCAGCAAGATATTGATCTTCTCTGTCATAGCCTACCTGTTATTTCTGTCGGTAAGAAATTTTCTGAATCACAAACACAATGCCATCATTAACAAACATCGGCAGAATGCCCTGCTGACCTATCAGGCACTGGTGGAAGCATCCGGGGATGCAGGGGTCAGAGACGCCGTTTTGCTACAGGCCTCAAGCTGCATTTTTTCACCGCAATCCACGGGGTATGTCGCAGGCCATGAGACAGATGTATCCCGCCAGAAATCCCTGGTGGAAATCCTGTCGAAGTCGGCGACCAATACTGCTCAGGATGTTGGAAAATAAGCTGGATCGGCACCGATTAACAAAATGAACAAACAAAAACTCGAACTTACCTGGATTGGCAAGGAGCAGCGGCCGAGGCTGGAGCCGCGGATTTTGCTGGAGGAGTCGGAACAGTCTTATCATGCAAAACATCGGGTGACGGACAGTGACCTGTTTGATAACCGATTAATCTTTGGTGATAACCTGCTGGCGTTGAAGGCGCTGGAGCAGGAATATACGGGCAAGGTGAAATGTATCTATATTGACCCTCCATATAACACCGGGAATGCTTTTGAATATTATGATGATGGGTTGGAGCATTCAATCTGGCTGAACATGATGCGGAATAGATTAGAGATATTGCATAATTTATTATCGAAAGATGGGGTAATTTTTGTTCAAATCAACGATGATGAAGCGGCATATCTAAAAATTCTCATGGATGAGATTTTTGGGCGGCTTAACAATGAAGCAACATTCTATGTTCAAGTGCGCTATGGCGGTAAAACTCTTGCTGAAAAAAACAATTATCAAAAACTCATAGAACAAGTATTCTGCTATAGAAAAACAGAATGCTACGAACCTAATAAAGAAACAGAAGAATACTCCATAGAAAAATTTTGTTGGAATATTGAAACCCAATCACCGAGCAAAGTGATTGAGCTAAAAGGAAGAAAAGTTGAGATATTCAAAGAAGAAGGCTACAGGATAAAAAAAGATAATCCAGGTAAGCATCTACTAAAAGAAACATGGGCAAGCGGCACTGTGCTGAAAAATAACGCTTCTGGAAAATTTTTTAATGATTACCTGGCACCGCGGACTTCTGAGGATGGATTGAAAGTTTTATATAAGGTCTATGGCATAGGGGAAGACGGAATTGGCTATAGATTTTTTACAGGCCCCAAACGTGAAAATGCGACGAAAGGTAAATTCTATTCTGGAATACCACTCAATAGACTGGAGGAACTTGAAGCAGGAACTTCAAAAAGAGAAAAATCAATCGAAAATTTAATGGATTATGCCGGCAGTTTCGGTAACTGTCGTTTGGAGGGTGGTGTAGGATTTCGCGGTGGGAAAAAGCCTGAAGAATTGATTAAAAAAATTATAAGCATAGCCACCAACCCCGGCGATCTCATCCTCGACTCCTTTGCCGGTTCCGGTACGACCGGTGCGGTGGCGCACAAGATGGGGCGCCGCTGGATTATGGTGGAGCTGGGCGAGCACTGCCATACCCATATCATTCCGCGCCTGCAAAAAGTGATTGATGGTGAAGACCCCGGCGGTATTACCAAAACAGTCAACTGGCAGGGTGGTGGCGGCTTTCGCTATTACCGGGTGGCACCTTCCCTGCTGGAGCGGGACGCCTGGGGGCGCTGGGTGGTCAGCAAAAAGTATAAACCGGAGATGCTGTCCGAGGCCATCTGCAAGCTGGAAGGCTTTACCTATGCGCCGTCCGATAGCGTATTCTGGCAGCAGGGCTACTCCACGGAAACCGATTTTATCTATGTCACCACCCAGACGCTTTCTCTGGGGCAGTTACAGGCATTGGCCGACGAGGTGGGTGAAGGCCGCAGTCTGCTGGTTTGTTGCGGCGCATTTCGCAGCAAGGCAGACCAGTTCCCCAACCTGACCCTGAAAAAAATCCCCAAAATGGTATTGAACCGCTGTGAGTGGGGCCACGACGATTACAGCCTGAATACAGAAAACCTGCCGATGCAGGAGAGTCCCCCCTTGCAGAAACAGAATGACCTGTTCACCGATTCGGATGGCGAGGGACAAAGCTGATGAACAGCCCGACTCTCAATGCCATCATCAGTCGCCTCAGCCTGCGTCCGCCACAGGAGGAATCGCTGCGTGTCCTCGCCACCGCCCTGCAAGCCGCGCCGGACATGTTGCGCAAGGGATGTGATCGGGAGGCAGTGCTCAAGACCCTGATGGCGCAATTTACAACCCTGACAGACTTCGAGCGAGATTTTCCGTCTCTGTGTTTTGCGCTGGCTACCGGTGTCGGCAAGACCCGCCTGATGGGTGCCTTCATCAGCTATCTGCATCTGGCGCACGGCATCCGCAATTTCTTTGTACTGGCTCCCAACCTGACCATTTACAACAAACTGATCGCCGACTTTACCCCCAACACCCCCAAGTACGTATTCAAGGGCATTGCCGAGTTTGCCACCCATCCGCCACCCGTCATCACTGGCGACAATTACGAAGGTGCCGCAGCGGTGGATATGCTGTCACCGGTTACCATCAATATCTTCAACATCTCCAAGATCAATTCCGAGGTGCGCGGCGGCCGATCACCGCGTATCAAGCGGCTGCGGGAAACGATTGGCGACAGTTACTTTAACTATCTGGCCGGCCTGCCTGATCTGGTCATGCTGATGGACGAATCGCATCGCTACCGGGCCAGTGCCGGGATTCGCGCCCTGAACGAGCTTGCTCCGCTGATGGGTCTGGAATTGACGGCGACCCCCTTTACGGAAAGCAAGCGCAGCCCGGTACCCTTCAAAAATATAGTGGTGGATTATCCGCTGGCGCGCGCCATGGATGACGGCTTTGTCAAGGAACCGGCGGTGGTGACTCAACGCAACTTCAATGCCGACCAGCACAACGGGCAACAACTGGAACGCATCAAGCTGGAAGACGGCATTCGCCTGCATGAAGCCACCAAAGTCGAATTGCTGACCTACGCCAGACAACAGGCAGTGCAGCCGGTCAAACCCTTTATGCTGGTGATCGCACGGGATACCAGCCACGCCGCCGAATTGCTCGATTTACTGGAAAACCAACTGTTCAACGGTCGCTATCAGGGCAAAGTAATACAGGTCGATAGCAGCCGCACCGGTACAGCGGAAGAACAGATGATCACCCGCCTGCTGGCCGTAGAGAACTTCGACGAACCCACGGAAATCGTGATTCACGTCAATATGCTCAAGGAAGGCTGGGATGTCACCAACCTCTATACCATAGTGCCGCTGCGGGCAGCCAACGCCAAAACCCTGGTAGAACAGACGATTGGCCGGGGTCTGCGCCTGCCCTACGGCAAACGCACCGGTGTGGATGCGGTGGACCGGCTGAGCATTGTTGCCCATGACCGCTTTCAGGATATCGTCGATGAAGCCAATAAAGGCGACAGCCTGTTACAGCGAGTGAGCCTCATCGAAATGGATTTTAATAAACAATCGGCCATGCAAAGTGTACTGGTACGCCCCCGTCTGGACATACTTGTTGCAGGAAAAGAAACCGAAGACCCAATGAAATATGCCGGCGAGGTCGAAAAGCTGACCTTTGACAGTGATCCGCAGCACCATATCGCAGAAACAGCCCTGCAAATCATACAGGGCTACCAGTACAACCCCCAACAAGTACCCACGTCAAAACAACTGACCCATGCAGACATTCAGACAAGCATCACCGAGGCCATACAGGAACAGCTTACCGAAGAACAGCAAACCCTGCTGACCGCGGAAGAAATAGATGTGGCGACGATAGTAAAGCAAGCCACCGAGCTGGTGGCAGAACAAACCATCGACATGCCCGATATTATCGTACAGCCGGTCGGCAAGGTGCGTCACAGCTACGAACCCTTTAAACTGGACCTGTCAGGTCTGAAACTGCAACCCTCTGATCGGGAATTGATTTCCCAAAGCCTGCAAACCAATCAACAGATTACTATCTCATCCGTGCCAGACAGGAAATACGGGAGGCTGGAAGACTATATTGTCGAGCATCTGGCAGACAGGGATGATATTGCCTACGACGACCATGCGAAATTACTCTATGATCTGGCAGAGCAGGCAGTTCGATATTTCAGAGATACAGAGCAATACTCTGAAGACGAACTGCACAACATATTCTTCGGCTATGGAAAATTACTGGCCGACCACATTCACACACAAATGACCGAGCACTACCGGGAAGAAGCTGACGACCACGAAGTGAAGGTGCGTGCCGGATTTTTACTCCTGAAACAGGCAGCTTATACCACAACCAAAGATCAGCCGATCCATGACTACCGACAGACCTTCAAAAACGTCAGTGACATCAAAAAAACGCTGTTCGGCGGCTTTACCAAATGCCTGTATCCCTTGCAGAAATTTGATTCCGATACCGAACGACGCTTTGCCGTGCTTCTGGAGCGTGACGCCATCAAATGGTTCAAACCGGTCAGCAGACAGTTCCGCATCATGTACAGGGATGGCACGGAACACCGCAACTATCAACCGGATTTTATTGCCGAACTGGACAATGAAATACTGATGGTCGAAACCAAGGCCCGCAACGAACTGAATGACCCCCTTGTACAGGCCAAGGCACAGGCAGCACAGGAATACTGCCAGAGAGCCAGTGAATATTTACAGGCCAACAATGGCAAACCCTGGCGCTATGTACTGATACCCCATGACGAAGTATCAGAAAATCGTTCGGTGAAGGATTTTTGAATGGAGAAATGGAACTCGTTCAGCACTTACAACCAGAATCTGTTCAGATTTGAACTGTTTACCGATTTGACGGGCCAGCACCACAATGTCTTCGGAAATTTTCAGGTTGCTCATTTGCCGCCTCTCTTTCTGAATCTCAATTAAGAGCAATGAATGCATCATCAGTTACATAATCTAATTTACAGGCTTAGCACATGGTCATACCTGAACATCGTTATTTTTTCAGATAATTACCCTTACGCAGCATTCTCGGCTTATATTCAATACCGATTTCAGAGCAAATAGATTGTTGGACATCATGCTCAACGGTATGTGTATTAAAGTAATGCTGAGTCCTAAGAGACAAAACTTTTTGAACAAAGATATTATTCTTATGCCTCCTATATAGGCACAGAAATTCTTTCTTTTCTTTTTTTGTAAATTTTTCCATTGTATTTAATACTGAAAAATAGCGCACTATCTCATAGGCTGGTGTTGAATTATTAGAAACTACTTCTGTAACTAATTCTCTAATTTCTTTCACACTTATAGAATGAGCTATTCTTTCTATATTCTTCATGACTACAATAAAGCATAAAAATCGACATAAATCTTCTATTTTATTAATTTCACTATTTGGATTTCTAGCGCGAATTAGCTCTATTAATTCATATAATTTCTGTTCATCCAGTAAAATTTTGACCAGCCTTAAACCACTATCGATAATCGTTTCTATTATATTTTTAATAACTTCTTTTT
>JAJDYQ010000023.1 GCA_022825085.1 Gammaproteobacteria bacterium | reverse complement strand
GCCCCCCCCCGCCCCCGCCGGCGCCCCCCCCGCCCCCCCCCCCCCCCCGAGCGCGGGCAGTGATGGGCAGGCAGTGGCTGGTTGAGGAGGTAGCTGTTTCCTGACGACAGCCGGTGTTGAGCGACAGCAAGGGGCTGGCTGCATGGCTTTGAGCGGCCATCAGCAGGGCCGGCATCTGCAAGGCCGATATCCGCCATGGCACGGCGACCGGCCGATTGCATCACCGTGCGGGCACGGTGGAGTATGGCGGCGAATCTGCCATGGTGATCGGATCGGCCGGTTTTCGTCTTCTGGTTGGTATTCATGGATACAGTCTCCTCCTTGTTTCAATACGCTGGATTGCCATAACGGTTGCAGGCAGAATTTTCGTCCCCCCGCCTGCACAATATGCCCATTGTGAAACGGCCTGTCTGGCATTGTCAAGCCCGCCATATCGCCTTTTCAGGTTTGTTTTATCACAAAAATGGATCAATGACCATAAAAAACCGCTCGTGGGACGGTTTTGACTGGATTTCGTCGGACGGTTTTGACTGGATTTCGTCAGACGGTTTTGACCGGATTTTTGCTTATTGCTGCGCACCTGCGCCGAACCAGAAGTCGAGTCCCTTGTCCATAAATTCGGTGCAGGGCAGGTAGTGGGAGCCGTCACAGGAAAAATTCAGGCCAATCATGCCGTTCACGATGTTCAGTGAGCCGGCGCGCAGGTAGATGGTTTCATCGGCAAATCGCAGGGCACCAAAGCGTTTGAATACGGGCATGATCATGTCCGGCGGGACGATGGCGCGGTCAAAATAGGGACGTCTCGGCCAGGCCAGACAGATGTCGGGGTTGATCAGTTCCTCGATGGACAGGATGTGGTAGTCGAAGGGGTCATCGACATGCCAGACCGTGGCGCGGCTGCTGGCAAAGTGGAATTTGCCGTGATAGACGCCCTGCAGGGTCATCAGTTCGTCCATCAGGCTGAATACATCTTGCATATGGTCGTCCATCGGGCTTTGTACGCGCGATTGCATGAACAGGTTGGAGCGGATCGAGGGATCGCCCTTGAGCTGGCGCCATTGTCGATCTTCTTCATACATGCTTTCACTGTGTGTCAGTTCCCGTAAATCATAGTCAACTCCCAGAAATCCGATACGCTGGCCGGCCGCGTCGCGGATGACTTGTATAGCTGTCAGGCTGGGCCGCCTTTTGCGGCGGCTGATGTAGGCACTGGACAGCCGGAAGCTGGTGTTGCCAAAGGCACCGGCCATGTAGGGCCGCAGTGAGCGATCACGACCCAACTGGCTTTCGTCTGTACCCCGGCGTGTCATGTTGGCTGTTATCTGTATGCCTTTGTCGTCCAGTACGTACATGTATTTGCAGTCTTTCAGTGTGCCGCAGTTGTTTTTCAGGGTGGCTTCCAGTTGTTGCCGGTCGCCCATGTCCGGTACCAGCCGGGCAGCCAGTTCGGACAGGGGCGCGGCCAGTGTCTGTTCGAGTTGCCGGCGTTGTTTTGCCACCCTGTCCTTGAGTGTTGCGCTCATGGTGTCATACCTACCGCAGCTAGTCCTGCCGCAGCCAGTCCTGCCGCAGCCAGTCCTGTGGCTGCAGGTAGCGGTCGTACAGCTTCGCTTCTTCGCTGCCGGGCGGCGGTTGCCAGTTGTAGCGAAAGTGGACGCTGGGCGGCAGTGACATGAGAATCGATTCGGTGCGCCCGCCGGTCTGTAGTCCGAACAGTGTGCCGCGATCATAGACCAGATTAAATTCGACATAGCGACCGCGCCGGTATCGTTGAAAGTCGCGCTGACGCTGACCGTATTGGTGCTGCCTGCGTCTCTCCACAATCGGCAGGTATGCCTTGAGCAGGTGGTCACCAACGCTGCGCTGAAAGGCAAAGCATCGATCAAAGTCCCATGCGTTGAGGTCGTCGAAGAAAATGCCGCCCACGCCACGGGTTTCACCGCGGTGCTTGAGGTAGAAGTATTCGTCACACCATTTTTTGTAGCGGTTATATATGTCTTCGCCAAACGGGTCACAGGCGGCTTTTGAGGTTTTATGCCAGTGGATTACGTCTTCTTCAAACGGGTAGCAGGGCGTCAGGTCAAACCCGCCACCAAACCACCAAACCGGTGGTTCATCCTTTTTTTCTGCCATGAACAGGCGCACGTTCATGTGTGTGGTGGGTATGTAGGGGTTGAGCGGGTGGAATACCAGCGATACGCCCATGGCCTGATAGGAGCGTCCGGTCAGTTCCGGACGTTGCGCTGTGGCGGCGGCCGGCAGGCCGGTGCCGTGGACATGGGAAAAGTTGACGCCGGCCTGCTCAAACACGGCTCCTTCGGTCATGACGCAGGACAGGCCGCCGCCGCCCGCTTCGCGCTGCCAGTCGTCTCGCCGGAATCGGGCTCTGCCGTCGGCCTGTTCCATGGCCGTGCAGATGTGTTCCTGCAATTCCAGCAGGTAGTCTTTAACTGCCTGAGTGTTGATGTCTGACATGGTGTTTTTCAGATTTCCGGTATCCATTGCATCGGCAGAATTATCTTATTCGCCTGTTGCTGTGCGCATCCCGTATTTCACTTGGACGGGTATGGCCGGAGGTCGGGCCGGCCAGGATCATATCCATTTCATCACCCAGACGCCGGCGTACCTGCAGGGCGGTGCGGGCGGCCGGTTGTCCGTGTCTGTTGGCGCTGGTTGAGACCAGCGGCAGGCCACAGGTACCACATAACCGGCGCGTCTGTTTGTGGGCTGTCACTCTGACGGCCAGCGTGTTGTGTTCTCCCCGCAGCCAGCGCGGGCAGTCTGCGGATGCTGGCAGCAGCCATGTGACCGGCCCCGGCCAGTGTGACATGATTTTTTCATGGGTTGCCCTGTCAAGCGGCCGGACCAGATCGCTGAATTGCCGGTGTGAGTGGCCGATGAGTATGACTCCCTGCCTGGGGTCGCGCCGCTTGATACCCAGCAGCCGCATGACAGCCTGGGCATCAAACGGGTTGCAGCCCAGTCCATAGACGGCTTCGGTCGGGTAGGCAATGACACCACCTGCGATAATAATATCTGCGGCCTGTTTTATTGCCCATGTGCCCATGCGTCTATCCGGCCATGGTGGCGTGGAGGTCGTATTGGCCGGCATCGTTGATGGTCACTTGAACAAAATCACCGGGGCGCAGGTCTGCTTCGGTATCGATGAGCACCATGCCGTCTATCTCCGGCGCGTCGGCTGATGAGCGGGCGGTAATATGACCGGTTTGTTCGTCTTCACCATCGACCAGCACGGTGATGGTCTGGCCGATCTTGCGGCGCAGCCTTGCTTCGCTGATGCGGGCCGACAGGTGCATGAGGTGGTCGTGACGTTCCTGTTTGGTGTCTTCATCAACCGGATCGGGCAGTTCATTGGCTTTGGCACCGGCTACCGGTGAGTATTGAAAACAGCCGACGCGGTCCAGTTGCGCTTCTTCCAGAAAGTCCAGCAGCATTTCAAAATCATCGTCGGTCTCGCCCGGAAAACCGACAATGAAAGTGCTGCGCAGGGTCAATTCCGGGCAGATTTCCCGCCATCGCCTGATCCGTTGCAGGGCTTTCTCGCCGGCCGCGGGGCGTCTCATGTTTTTCAGTATCGTCGGGCTGGCATGTTGAAACGGAATGTCGAGATAGGGCAGCACTGCACCATCCGCCATCAGTGGAATCACTTCATCAACGTGTGGATAGGGATAGACATAGTGCAGTCGTGTCCAGGCATCGAGCTCGCCCAGGGCGCTGACCAGCTCGGTAAAACGGGTCTTCAGCAGGCGACCATTCCATATGTCGGCACGGTATTTCAGGTCCACTCCGTAGGCGCTGGTGTCCTGTGATATGACCAGCAGCTCGCGTACTCCGGTCTCTGTCAGGCGGATGGCTTCGTCCATGACTTCACTGATCGGTCGGCTGACCAGATCACCGCGCATGGCGGGGATGATGCAGAAGCTGCAACGGTGGTTACAGCCTTCGGATATTTTCAGATAGGCGTAGTGGTGCGGTGTCAGTCTGGCTCTCGGCATGGCCGGGTCGGCATGCCGTTCATGCGGCGGCGGCAGGTGGCTGTGAACGGCCTGCATCACTTCTTCGCAGGCATGAGGACCGCTGACTGCCAGTACGTCCGGGTGTATGCCGGTAATGTCCTGCGCATCGGCACCCATGCAGCCGGTAACGATGACTCTGCCGTTTTCGTCCAGGGCCTCGCCAATGGCTTGCAACGATTCGGCCCTGGCTTCATCAATAAAGCCGCAGGTGTTGACGACCACCAGATCGGCACCCTGGTAGTCGGCCGACAGGCCATAGCCTTCGGCACGCAGGCGCGTCAGTATCTGCTCGGAATCAACCAGTGCCTTGGGACAGCCCAGACTGATAAATCCTACGGTCGGTGTTTTTGCCATCGGGATAGCTGCAAATCAGTGTGGCTGACAAGTTTAGCCGATGTCAGCCTGTATCGGGCAAATAAAGTCTGTTTTTACGTCAGCGCAGGGGAGGTAGCTGGGTTAAAATATCCACCCTGCATTGCAATGCGCCCGTAGCTCAGATGGATAGAGTGTTGGCCTCCGAAGCCAAAGGTCGTGGGTTCGACTCCCGCCGGGCGCGCCATCATGCAGACTGTAGCAGGATTTTGTCCGGATGCCGCAGTACGCGGGCTGCCGAGACAGGTCAGGGCAGAACCCTGTCCAGGCCGTGATAGTAGTGATACAGCAGCCGCTGCCCGGCCCGGCGCAACGGCCTCAGTGGGTGCGCGGGCAGTTGTGAGTTATAGATAGGGAGCGTTTCCAGCTTTCTGTCAAATACTCCGGCAATTCTTTGCGCCATTCTTTTGCCGGCCTGCACTGAAAAAGATACGCCATTGCCACCGTAACCCAGGGCATAGAAGATGTTTTTGTTATCGGCCTGTACGATTCTGGGCATCATGTCATGGCTTACATCAACCCAGCCCCACCATGAATAGTCAATGGTCGCCGTCTTGAGTGCCGGAAATTTCTGATACAGGCCATTAATCAGCAGGTCATAGTGCTTTTTATTGTCGGCATCGCTGCCGGTAATGGCACTGCGTGTCCCGATCTGCATACGACCATCCGGCAGCAGGCGGTAATAAAATCTCAGTATGCGCGTATCGGTCATGATCATATTGGTCTTTATGCCACATCCGGCTAACTGGTCTGCCGTTAAAACGCTGGTTACGACGCTGTTGGAAAGTATCGGCATGTAACGATAGGACAGGCAGGGATTCAGCGAGGCATGGGTATAGCCACCGGTGGCAATGGCAACTCTACGCGCCTTGACCGTGCCCTTCGGGGTTATAAGGTAATGATAGCCCTGCTTTTCCTCCCAGGCAGTCACCGGGCTGGATGTATAAATCTTTGCGCCATGTTTTCTGGCTGCCGCGGCATAGCCGCAGGCCAGCTTAACCGGATGCACGCCAACACCTGTCGGTTCGAGCAGGGCACCATGGCTGTGCTGTTCATCCACATACCCGGCCTTCAATTCATCGGCACTGATTATCCGGGTATTGTAGGAAAATACCTTGTTGTTCAGCTCTGATTCGTCGGCCAACCGGGCCAGTATGCCGGGCTTGTGGGCAATATATAGATGCCCTCTGTCGGTCAGGTCGCAGTCAATATCTTCGTCTTTGATGATCGCTTCAAAGGTGGCAAAGCCCTGGCAGATTTCTTCGTGCAGCGCCCTGGCTGTCGTCTCTCCCCATTTTTTGATCCATTGACGGCGGCCAAGTCTGCCGGTTGCCAGTTGGGCCTGTCCGCCGTTTCTGCTGGTACATCCCCAGCTCAGGCGGTTGGCTTCCAGTACGGCTGTTTCAGTGTGGTGCTCTCTGGCCAGAAAAAGCGCCGTGGCAAGGCCAGTGAACCCTGAACCAATGACTGCGGTATCAACCGATATGTCTGCCGTCACCATGCCGTCATCCTCCGGTTCCATTCCGGCAGAATCAACCCAGTAGGTCGGCGCATAGTCCGCACCACAACCGGGTGTTTTATTCACCAGGGGGTCGTAGTGCGGATTGTATTTTTCAGGCGGCATTATTCAGGATTGACCTGCTTTCTGAAGGCGTTTTTGACCGCGATTTTGCCGTCTCTAAAGGTGAAGACATCGCAGCCCTGTGCCTCAATGCGGCTGCCGTCCTTGCCGGTTCCGCTGAATACCCACTCGGCCAGACCACGATTTTCGCAGACAAAAATATCGCCGGCCTGCCAGTGTGCATCAGGCATGGCCTCCCAGACCGCAGTAAATGCCGACTTTATCGCATCTCTGCCAGTGATTTTATTACCGTGAACTGCCTTGCCTACCGGCGCATAAAAACAGGCGTCCTCGGTCATCATGGCCACCAGTGCGTCGGCATCGTGGCGGTTAAAAGCCCGACCGAAATCGGTCAGTAATTGATAGTAGTCTGTATTCATGGTGTGTATGCCCTGGTGTGAAAGAAAAAAGGGGTTAAGCAACATAGCCGGTACATGCCCGCAGGTATGGTTCCTGCTTTAATGACGGTTTTTTGTCGCAGGCTGTCGCGGAATAAGTGTCATGTCAGTGGCCTGACTTGCCTCGCCAGGGCACCAGACGCGCCTCCAGAGTGCGCATGAGAATATCAATGGCATAGGCAACCAGGCTGATCAGGATCACGCCAAGCACGACTATATCGGTCGATAAAAACTTACTGGCAACCATGATCATCATGCCGACTCCAGATTCGGCAGCAACCAGCTCCGCCGCCACCACAGTGCCCCAGCATACGCCCATCGAAACACGCATACCTGTAAAAATCTCTGGCAGGGCATTGGGCAGTATTATGCGAAACAGTATCTGCCTTTTGTTGGCATTCAGGGTGTAGGCAGCATAAACCTTGGAGATGTTGGTTGACAGTGCCCCGGAGCGGGTCGCCAGCGCCATAATCCAGAGCGCAGCCAGAAATAATAAAAATATCTTTGCGCTTTCTCCAATACCCAGCCACAGAATAACCAGCGGAATCAGGGCCAGTGGTGGCATCGGACGAAAAAATTCCACAATCGGATCAAAAATTCGATTCATTATGCGCGACAGAGCCAGGGCAAAGCCGAGCGGAATACCCACCAGACAGCCCAGTAGAAATCCCATCAGAACCCGGTAAACGCTGATGCCGATGTGTTCCAGCAGGGTGGCATTACGGTAACCCTCTGAGGCAATGACTTTCAACTGATGCCAGACATCGCCAATCGGTGGCCAGAACAGAGGCTCAACCCAGCCAAAAACGCCTGAAAATACCCACAGCAGCAGCAGAAAGGCAATGCTGACAAAGGTCCAGATGCGTCCGCCAGGCGCCTCTACCAGCGAAGAATCACCAAAACTGACTGTTTTACGCTGATTTTCGGCATTTTCAGCATTCAACATCTTCAAGATAGCTTTCACTGCTTTTCTCCCTGGTGTCCCATGATTTCTTCCTCCATTGCCCAGATCATACTGATAATTTCTTCACGAACCTGCACAAAATCAGGCTGGGCCTTGATTTTTCTACTATCGTCTGCCACACCCTGTTCGGCAAAAGGCAGCCGGTATTCTTTTTCTATCCTTCCCGGCCTGGGTGCCATAACAAACAATCTCTCACCCAGTATGAGGGCCTCTTCAACGCTGTGAGTGATCAAAATGACTGTCTTGCCGGTTTCTTTCCAGAGCTTCAGCAGCAGCCCCTGCATTTTTTCCCGCGTCAGGGCATCCAGTGCCCCCAGCGGTTCATCCATCAAAATCAGGCCGGGGTCATTGGCCAGACAACGGGCCAACGCCACCCTTTGCTGCATACCTCCAGACAGCTCATAAACCGGCTTTTTGCCAAAATCAGACAAGCCCACTGTGTCCAGCCAGTGCTGGGTATTATCCCTGATTTCTGCATCCGGTTTGGGTTTGTCCGCCATCCTCGGACCGAAGCTGACATTTTTTTCTACCGACATCCATTCAAACAGGGCACCCTGCTGAAAGACCATGCCGCGCTGAGGACTGGGACCGGAAACCAGTTCATCATCAAAGACCGCCTCTCCCTGAGTAGGCTGTAAAAAGCCAGCAATGATATTGAGCAGCGTGGTTTTGCCGCAGCCGGAGGGCCCCAGGACAGTTAGAAACTCACCCTTATCCAGTGAGAATGAAATATCTGACAGGGCCGAGACCTTCTCTCCTCCAGGTGTCTCATAGACCATTGACAGATCATTGACTTTAAGCATAGCAGGTCACCGAATACAGAAGACAGTTAAGCAGGCAGGTTGATGCCCGCAAAAAGACAGTCCGCCACCCGGTACGGGTGACGGACTGTGCGGACTATTTAACTTCAGCCAAAAAGCTGGCGTCAATGGTCTTGTTGTACTGCTCCTGGCTCAAAGAGCGCGGCAACTGATCCTGCTCAACAAAAAAGTCTGCCACTTCCTTGGTAAATTCCTGTATTCCTCCCAGCATCCATTGGGTGGAAAGCTGCTCCGACTTATCAAGAAATGTGAATTTATTCAGTGTGTCAATGGTATCTTCCAACTTCATGCCGGAGGCTTTGGACAATGTTTGATAGAAACGCTCAGGATAGCGATTATAGGCAAGGTTTGCATCTTCAGTAATCTGCATAAACTGACGCACTACATCGGGATGCTTTTCAGCAAAATCACCGGTTACCGAGACAATATCAAACACCTTGAGTCCGATTGCCTCTTGCTCGGCACCCGTCATAACTACTGAACCTTGCTTTTTCATGCGATTAAGAGAGCCACCAAAGCCACAGGCCATATCGACATCGCCACGCAAAAATGCCGCAGAGGCATCAGCATTGCTCATGCTGAGGATGCGAACATCGTCTTTATCCACTCCCAGATGATCCAGCATTTTCAGCAGCTTGTAGTGGGTCACATTGCCTGTCGGTGTGCCAATCTTTTTGCCGGGCAATTTGGTCTTTGCATTCTCCTTGGTAATGTCCAGACTTGTATTGGCAACGCAGTTGTCGTTCTCCGAGTAGGTCATGGCAACGCCAATCAGTCTCAAATCTACTCCTTTACTGACACCGACCACAAAAGGCACAAAGCCCTGTGAGTACGCAATATCAATATCTCCTGCCACCATCGCTGCGGTCATCGCATTGCCGTTATCAAATGAACGCCAATTCACCTTCAGCCCCATGCGTTTATCAAAAGTCTCCTCCAGTTGCGCCACCTGATTGGCAGACGGCCACTCTAAAAAGTAAGCCACATTCAATTCATCAAGCGCATGGGATGACAGACTGACAGCACTGAAAAGCACTGCTGTCGCTATTTTACATATTGTTTTCATAAGAAATTTTCTCCTTTATAGTTGAATGGTTTCTTGAATATATCAGATTGAAACAGAGATGCAAGAAAATTGACATGAGTCTCCCATGCACAGAATTCAGATATTGTACTTTTAGGAGGATGAAGATGTGCCGCATCAACACACTGGTCACAGGGCTAAAGCTCTTATCAATTTCAACAGAAAATGCCGTCCATGGTGAATTCATGCACGGCGTTGACAACGCAGATAGCAGCAGGGACAATCCTGTTTTGGGCCGTCTGGTCGAAAGAGTTGTGGCTATGTAGCTCAGTTGGTTAGAGCACAGCATTCATAATGCTGGGGTCGGTGGTTCAAGTCCACCCATAGCTACCATATCAAAGATTCAAGCACCCTCGAAATTCTCCGAAACCGGAGGCTTATCTGGTCGCTTTCGGTGGATTTGTCGAAAACAGTTCCCCAAAGCACCCGGATGGAATTGAGGAGGCACCACAGCTTGCTGCATGGATACCTCCAGACCATTGTGACGCATCCGCAATCCTTGCAGCCCAGAGGGAGGGCCTTGGAGATTCCGGTTATGCAACGAATTTCAGAACATGTAGCTGGCGTTTCCAGACCGGCCGGCCAGTCATCATTGCCTGCTTTGCATCAGTCCATTATTCGAGGCCCTGACTCAATACGGTTTTTAGCAATATATCCCATGTATAATAGGAACCCCTGAATATCAGAACATTGAGCCGGGCAACCGATAATCGTTAAAAATGCAGGTTCCGGGATACTGCGGTTGCGCCAATCAGTGATCAGGGTTCGCTGACGGTATAAAACTATTGTTCTTTGAACACAGAATCGTTAGTATGCGGAAAGTCAGGGCATTTATGCTGAATGAGAGGTTTCGATTATCTTTCAAATTAGCTATGCTTGGTGTCTGAAAGTCATTAATTCTGGTTAATAAGGGAAGCTCAGAGATGAACATGATTAAGTTTTCAAAAGTCGTAATGGCCGCATTGCCGCTCTTTGTGGTGCTGGGGATGGTGCCCTCTGTGGCTTCTGCCCATGACCCTGGCTTTGTGCATAATGCCAGTGGCACATTCACCGGCAATGGTGTAGGCGGGTGTTTGCATACCACACGATGGACCCCTGAGATGGGAGAGTGTGGCGAGGCGGGGTCAGGCAATGACTCTGATGGCGACGGGGTAACCGATGATAAGGACCGTTGTCCCGACACACCGGCCGGCGTTCCCGTCAACGAGGACGGTTGCAGCATCGACAGCGATGGCGATGGCGTTGCTGATTATAAGGATAATTGTCCCGGTACACCGGCGGGTGTTGCCGTCAACGAGAACGGTTGTGGTCCCGACAGCGATGGCGATGGCGTTGCTGACCATGAAGATGATTGCCCCGGTACAGCCCGTGGTGCGCGTGTCGATACCCGTGGCTGCGAGCTCGCTACCAGAATTGATGTGCAGGGCGTTCACTTTGATTTTGACCGTGCCACCCTGAAAGATTCAGCCAGGACGATTCTGGATGATGCGGCCGCGCAGATTAACCGCCATGCCAACAAGGTTAAGTCTGTCGATGTGACAGGCCATACGGACAGCACCGGTCCCGAAGCCTATAATCAGGCCCTGTCCGAGCGCCGCGCCAATTCGGTGAAGTCCTATCTGGAAGGCAAGGGTGTATCCGGCATCAATGCCAGAGGGGAAGGTGAGTCGAACCCAGCGGCTGATAACGGGACCCGTGAAGGTCGCGCCATGAACCGTCGTGTTGAAATCAAGGTCAACATGTAAGACTGGTTCCTGGAAAGGGGTATAAAAACGGCGGCTGCGGCCGCCGTTTTTTTGCCCCGGTTTTCCATACGCTGTACGCCGGGCCGCCCGCTTCCGGAAACCTCCTGATTATTCAGGTGTCCAGCAGGATGTATCGTCGGAACTGTGGCACAGATTTCATCTTGAAGCCAACAGTCAAACAGCACTCTCGTATTCGTTGTCTGCTTTCCTCGAACAGGTGCTCTGCAGGATGGACTGGCTTAGAAGGTTCCCTGAACCTTGTTGTGAACCCCGGCTGCCGGAAGATTTGCCCGACCTGACAGGATTATCGTCAGGTACAGCCGGCGCTACAGCGTAGCGGGTGATACATTTGCCTCTGTTCGCAAATGGCTGCTGATTGTCCTGACTCAGGAGATATGTGGCTGCTTCCCGAACAGGCCTGCCGGGGGCAGGGAGGCGAGAACGGATATTGAACCGGGGTTATTCCCCTTTATCGGCCAGTTCCAGCTCTTCTTTGGAGAGGTGATGTATCAGATACATCATACCTTCATAGCTGCCGGCATGAGAACCGCTGGTGAGGAATTTACCATTGATCGTAATGGCCGGTACACCGGTGATATTGGACGCTTGAATCAGTTTGCGTGCCTTCTGAATTTTTACATCTGTGCTGAAAGAACGATAGGCTCCCGTAAATTTTTCGCGATCAACGCCGAGGGATTCGGCAAAATCAATCAAGTCGGCCTCTTTGTAGAGACGCTGCTTTTTCTCATGTATGGCGATTAAAAGCGGTTCATGTAGTTGCTCGATGGCCCCAAGTGCCTCGGCTGCATAGTAAAATCGTGCATGAGCCTCCCACTTGGGGTTCAAAACGGCGGGGATGCGCACGAATACAATGTTTTCATCCTTATGTTTCAACCAACCCTTGACATAAGGCTCAAGGCGATAGCAATGCGGGCAGCCATACCAGAAAAACTCTGTAACTTCGACTTTTCCTGCGGGTGCCGATGTGGCCTGTGGAGGTTCTATACGCTCGTAGTGAATACCTTCTACGGGCTTTGAGGCCTGCTCCTGAGCATGGGTCAGCGTGGAGATATTGAACGCCAGAGAGAAAATCAGCGCAGAGAAAAAATATTTGGGGCACATTGGCGGGTGTTTTCTGGTTTATGGATGCGGCTTAGAGACCGTATGTGAGGACTGGTTCCATATCTCGTAATAAAAAATCCCGCCAGGCAGCGGGATGTGTATTTCAGTCATACAAACCCTGAATATAGGATGCAACCGCTTTGATTTCTTCACGATTCATCTTGGATGTGATGTTGCGCATCATCTGGTTCGGGTCCGTGCGGCGGCTGTCACTTTTGAAATAAAGCAGTTGTGCCTCGGTATAGACGGCCCATTGACCCGCCAGGGCGGGGTAGCTGCTGGCCGGATTGCCGGCACCGGTCGGGCCATGGCACCCCATGCAGCTTGGAATGCCCTTGTCCTTATCGCCGCCACGATAAATGTGATAGCCAAGGTCAACCAGCTCAGGGTCGGCTTCGCCTGTTTTGGCTTTTTGAGAAGCAAAATAGGCAGCCAGATTGGCGATGTCTTCGTCTGTCAGATCTTTGGCCGTGCCGGCCATTATGGGGTTAATGCGGCCATAGGTCTCGGAATCGTTGCTGCGAAAGACTTTCAGCATTTTGGCAAGATATTTGGCATTCTGGCCGGCCAGCTTGGGCCAGTTGGCATTGACGCTGTTGCCGTCAATGCCGTGACAACCGGCGCAACCTTTGCTCACGGCAATTTCCTTACCTGCGTTAATATCACCGGCTGCTGCCAGAGGACTTATAATGAATATGGTTGTACTTACCAGTACAGCAATCAAATGACGCATGAATCCAACTCCTGATAAAATGGCCCTGCGCGGGCGCTCATCTACCCATAACAAACGGCTGTACATTATACAGCAATATAAAAAATGTCGCATGGTCCTGAGCAAATCCACCATAGACTGCTCTTTTTATGGGAACTACATCAAGAGCCCCTTGCCAAGCCCTGCGGATATTGTATCATGTGGCATAAGGAGGATGTCCCCATGTGTAATAAAATGTCAGCAGTCGTGGATTTTCAGGTTATCTCCAGACAATTTAAACAGCGCGCTGGCATCTTGAGAAACCAAATGTCCTGTCTGGGCATTCTGTGCCAAGACTGACAGGATACAATGATTGTATGGCGGTCCTGGACGAAACGATTGATCTGGCTCTGGAACATTACTCTGGAGAGACGGCTCGCTTATTTAAAGCGGATGTTTTTGCGTTCTTTGGCCAGATAGGACATCAATATTTTTTGCCTTTTCGTTCTAAAATCGAGGTTCTTGCCGACGAATGATTGGAATTAAAACATTAACTGAACTGCGTCTTAAAGTTGAGGACTATACTGATAGGCTTGAACTAAAATCCGCTATCCGAAAGTACAGTGATCTGCTTCTGGATTGCGCACAAACCAGAAATATGGAATATATGTTTCACGCGCAGCAATACAGGAAACCCAATCTGGGAAGCACAGGAGAAATCAACGGATGACCCAAATCAGCAAAAAACTGGAAAAGGTTCTTGCCTCCAAGCCTGTTAAAGACAGAAATAAGCTGCAGGTGCAGCAAGCATATTATCGACGACTTAAAAAAGCAGGGATTGCCAAAAAGCAAACCTACAAACTAAAGCCACTTTCTATCTTATAAAGAATCGAATAGGTAGTGGTGAGCGTTGGTCAGGAGATAGTTAGCCCACACTTACAGATTCTGCCACATAAGCCCCTTTTTATGGTTCATGCCCAGCTTATATATGCTTATACACTGGCTCGAATTTCGTCTCCTGCCGGGATAGAATCCACTCTCTTTCCTTCAATTTATCCAGGAACATTCCGGTGCGCACGAGTCAGTTTCCAATCCATACCCTGAAAGAAGCTCCCGCCGATGCGGAGATTGTCAGCCATCGACTCATGCTGCGCACCGGCATGGTGCGGCAGGTGGCTGCCGGAATTTATGTCTGGATGCCGCTGGGATTAAGGGTGCTGCGCAAGGTAGAGAGTATTGTTCGGCAGGAAATGGATAATGCCGGCGCTATTGAATTGCTGATGCCGGCCGTCCAGCCTGCCGAGTTATGGCAGAAGTCCGAACGCTGGGTGCAGTATGGGCCGGAATTGTTGCGGTTTACTGACCGGCATAATCGGGAGTTCTGTTTTGGCCCGACCCACGAAGAGGTGATTACCAGTCTGGCACAGCGTGAAATTCACAGTTATAAGCAACTGCCGGTCAACTATTATCAAATACAAACCAAATTCAGGGATGAAATCCGCCCCCGCTTCGGCGTTATGCGGGCGCGGGAATTTCTGATGAAGGATGCCTATTCCTTCCACCTGAACCAGGAGTCTCTGGACGAAACATATCAGAACATGTTCGATGCCTATATCCGTATATTCCGGCGCACCGGACTGGAGTTCCGCGCGGTAGCCGCGGATAGCGGCAGCATCGGTGGTAATCTGTCACATGAATTTCATGTGCTGGCTGAGTCTGGCGAGGATGTGATCGCCTTTTCCAGTCAGTCTGACTATGCAGCCAATGTTGAAATGGCCGAGGCCGCGCCGGCCAGTCCGGGCCGGGCAGAGGCGAGCGAAAAGATGCAGAAGGTACATACACCCTCCCGGCACAGCATTGAAGAGGTGTGCAGCTTTCTCAATATCGATGCCTCGAAGTGCCTTAAAACCCTGCTGGTCAATGGCTCAGAGGAAAACTCCGTAGTCGCCCTGGTCGTTCGCGGCGATCATGTTGTCAATGCAGTAAAGGCCGCAAAGCAGGAATCCGTCGCCGCCCCCATGACCATGGCTTCTGATGAGACGATTCGGCAGGCGATTGGCTGTTCAGCCGGTTCTGTCGGGCCGGTGGGGATGAAAATCAAGGTGCTCGCCGATCAAAGCGCCGCCGCGATGGCCGATTTTGTCTGCGGTGCGAACGAGGACGGCTATCATTTTACCGGCGTCAACTGGGGGCGCGATCTGCCCGAACCGGAGGTGGCGGATATTCGCAATGTCGTTGATGGCGATCCAAGCCCCGATGGCCAGGGCACTCTGTCTGTCGCTCACGGCATTGAGGTTGGCCATGTCTTTCAACTGGGCGACAAGTACGCCGCCAAAATGAAGGCAGAGGTGCCTGATGAGAATGGCAGGGCCATCACCATCACGATGGGTTGCTATGGCATCGGTGTGTCGAGGGTTGTTGCGGCGGCCATTGAACAAAACCATGATGACAAGGGGATTATCTGGCCTGTCGCGATAGCCCCGTTTCAGGTCGCGGTTGTACCGGTCAATATGCACAAATCAGTCAGGCTGAGAGAGTCTGCGGACAAGTTATATGACGACCTCAAATGCGCCGGCTACGATGTTTTATACGATGATCGCAAGGCAAGGCCCGGCGTTATTTTCGCGGACATGGAGCTGATTGGTATTCCGCATCGAATTATTATCAGCGATCGTGCGCTGGACAACGGTACACTTGAGTATAAGGACAGGCGGAATCTGGACAAGACAGAGGTTGTTGCGATGGAAGAAATTTTTGACTTCCTGAGGGCAAAAATAGAAAGCTAATCCAGGTTGGCGGCAGGCCATCAGGATCGCCCTGATACTTCCACTGCACTGATCGATCAGCCTGTGATGGACGCCCTCCTGTTACTGCACCAGCATGATCAATAACGACACGAACAGCACAACCAGTCCCAGAATAAAAATGACATTGGCCCAGTCACCCTTATTTGCCTTGGGTCCGTTCTGTGACCAGTATTTATAGGCCGGCCACATGGCAAACAACATCATGCCGATGGCGATAGCCACCATGATTTTCAGTGCCAGTTCCATTTATGCTCCGGTAATCACAATCCGTCATAAAAAAGCCCCGTTAAACGGGGCTTTTGCAAAGCGGGTAGGACGCTGACTAATCATCGCTGCCGGCGAATGCCATCAGTAGATGCAGCAGGCTGATGAAAATATTAAAGATGCTGAGATAGAGGCCATAAGTCGCCATGATATAGTTGGTCTCACCGCCATTGATGATACGGCTGGTATCAAACAGAATGAAACCACTCATCAGCAGGATGATGCCGGCAGACAATGCCAGCGACAATGCCGGAATCGGAAAAAACAGGGTGGCCAGAATACCAACCAGAACCACCATCATACCGGCAAACAGAAAACCGCCCATAAAACTGAAATCGCGGCGGCTTGTCAGCACATAGCCAGACAGACCCAGAAAAATGGCAGCAGTACCACCGAATGCGGTAGCGATAACCTGCGGACCTTTGGGAACGGCGGCATAGATCTGCAGGATGGCACCCAGACCAAAACCCATCAGGGCCGTGATCAGGAAGATGACACCGATGCCGGCCGCGGAGTTGGCTGTTTTCGGCAATACAAATATGCCGAGCACCATACTGACAATGATCGATACGATGTACATCCACTGAGGCACACCAATCGCCATGGAGATCACGGCGGAAACGGCGCTGACAGCCAGCGTGGCGGACAACAGCAGATAAGTGTTCTTCAGTACCTTGTTGGTAGAGACGATTGACGCCTGAGACTGACTCAGGGCCTGATTGAATTGTTCCATAACGCTTCTCCTCAATTTACATTAAATACTTTGATGATTAACTGACAGCTCCAAATCGGGCTGGTTCCCCGGTACTGCCTGACAAGTATAGCTTAAAAATCAATAATTTATACTTGCCTGAAGCGGACATATCACCATTATATGCGAGTGTTACATGGGTATCAACCGATAAAAAAACAAGTCCGGTTTACAGTCAACACTCAATCGGGTTTACTTTACACCCTGCGGCCGGGCATGGCAAACACCGGAGCCACCGGGAACATCTGCCGGGCAGGCCGACAAAATTAACGGAGAGCTGGCTGAGTGGTCGAAGGCGGCGGTCTCGAAAACCGTTGAGGGGGCAACCCCTCCGGGGGTTCGAATCCCCCGCTCTCCGCCAAAACTGCTGTGAATTTCCCGGAGATATTGGTTGTGAGTCATTGAATACACGGGGTTATTTTGAAAAATAAAGTGGCACGATTTTGTGCCAATGTGGTATACTGGGCGGCAAGAGGTCATCATCATGGCAATCGGGACGCCGGCTTACCTGCGTGATCTGCTGGTCAGGGTGGTGCCGGAAGTGGTCACAACCCCGGACGACCTCGCCGAGGCGATCTTGGCAGACGATGACTGGACCATCCCCCGGCCGATACTGGACACCCTGATTGACCACATTTGGCACGATGCCACAGTAACATAGTGAACAGATAGCTAACATGGGAAAAATTATTGAAGTAAAAGTCGGCGATTTAAAGCTGTGGTTGGAAAATTACCGCTTTGGGAAGGCCCGCAATGAGCAAGAAGCCTTGAAAAACCTGCAGGATACCCGGCATTTTAATGATCTGGTCAACTCCATCAGGGAGCATGGCTTTCAACTTAACAATCTTTTAACGGTGTCGCAGGACCAGCAGGACAAGAGCAAATATCTCGTCTATGACGGTAACCGTCGTTTGGCGGCGGTAAAGCAAATTCCAGAAATTAGGGACCTGTCAGTCTATGAGGAAAGCGATAAAGACGCCCTTAATGCTATTTTAGCCAGAGAGCATAGCAATGACCCCGCGGGGCGGCTTAAATGGAGTTCTGTGCAACAGGCCCGGTGGGAAGATGCTCTATCTAGGCAGGGGTTGACAGATAATGTGCCTGACGCAGCGAAGTGTCTGCGCATGCTTGAATCTACAGGGGAAACGCTGGAGAGTAATTTTCCTCTAACGACCTTTGAGCGGATTTACGGGAGCAGCGATTTTTCCGACCGATTTAATGTTTCTGATGACTGGACGAAGGTAACAGAAACCGAGGAACTTCGGGGCATCATTGAGGATATAAAGGCGGGGAAAATCAATTCCAGAAATCTTAATACCACCGAGAATATATCGGAGTATTTAAGCCGGCTATTCGATGGGCAACCGCAGAATGAGCGAACCAGTCTGGTGGATGATAACGAAACCGACGAAGAAGTGATGGATGAAGAGGAGGCAAACCCGACTCGTCTATTCAGACCCTCTGAATTCGATATCTTCGCCGGTTATCTTGAGAATGACGACATGATGCGGGAATTAAATCGCGCCTCAATCATGCGGTATCCCCATCTATTATCTTTGGCAACCCGGGCCATACTCGATACGCTGCGGAACATTGCTCAGAAAGACCTTAGCATGCCCAAAGCCCTTGGAAAAAATGATATTTCCACTTACATAAAAAATGATAATAAGCTCAAGGTGAAACTGGAAACAATAGTGGATGGCTTGTCTGAGTCGGCGCATAATCTCCAAGTGAAAAGAACAGCACATCACATCAATAATGATAGGGATAGGGTTGTGTCGCTCATCAGAGCAATCACCCGACATATTAATCAGTAATCTCTGACCAAAACATTCTGGTATTGATATAACGGTATTATGCCTCTGTCCCCGCTACGTTACCCTGGCGGCAAAGCCAGACTGATTCCGCTCGTCGAACGCTATGCGAATACGTGTCAACATGACCGTTATATTGAGCCGTTTGCAGGCGGTGCTTCTGTGGCGCTTCATTTCGCTATTCGACGTGCCACGCCGGTCATCATCAATGATAAAGACCCCCGGCTGTATGCCTTCTGGAAAAGCATTCTGTCCGATACGGATGTGTTTATTCAACGAATCAGGCGCACGCCTGTCAATATGAAACAGTGGTATCGGTGCAAGGAGATTATGGCTGATGTTGGGAACGGCAGTCACCTGGAGCTGGGGTTTGCAACGTTTTTTCTGAATCGCTGTAATTTTTCAGGCTGCCTAACCGCGAATCCAATTGGCGGCATCCATCAGCGCGGTCAATGGCGTATGGATGCCCGATTCAATAAGGCCGATATGATCAGCAGGATTCAGACCATTGCTCGTTATAAAAAGCGCATCCAGATCACTAATCTGGATGCACTGGAGCTGATGCAATCAGAGGCCCGGCAGTACGATTTTATCTATCTTGACCCGCCGTATTATGGGCCAGGGAAGTATCTTTATAAAAACTACCTTGCCCCGGACGGACATGAACGACTGGCGGCTGTGCTGAACGACACATCGGCCTCCTGGTTGATGAGTTACGACCGCAGTCCGGTGATCGAATCACTTTACCGCGACCAGATTGTGAGCATGGATGTGCCGGTCAACTATAGCTTCATAAAAAAGATGAAGCAGCGTGAGATGCTGATGTTTTCTCAGAATGAGGCGGCGCTTACTGTTTAGCCAAGAACCCCAATCATTAAATCAATCCATTTATGAGAATTATGTAGCAAAATCAGCGATGATGCGGTCTGGATTCGCGGCGACTTTGGGAATGGCTTCCCTGAGACATTCTATTCACATATATTATTCTCTAAAGGAATCTAGCTCATTTTCCCCAAAGACTGTATCTCATCGAATAATAAAGACTCATTCTAATTGTCCTGAAATAAACTGACTAAAATTCAGAATGGCTGGTTCTCCACCCAAACTGCTCTGAATCTCCGGGGATAATAGAGATAATTCATTGAATATGTAGCGGGCCAACGCTGGCCGGGCCGATTGATCAGCAATCACACGGAAGAAACCATGAACACCGACAACAACCAACTTGAAAAGCGCCTCTGGGCCGCTGCCGATGAGCTGCGGGCCAACTCAAAGCTGAAGGCATCGGAATACTCCATCCCCGTGCTGGGGCTGATCTTTCTGCGCTATGCGGATGTGAAATTCGCCGAGGCGGAGAAGCAGATCGACAGGCAAAGCAGCAGTCGTCGCCGCAGTACGAGTGACAAGGAGCGTTATCAGGCCGAGGGCGTGCTCTACCTGCCCAGAGAAGCGAGGTTCGGCAGCCTGCAGAGGCTGCCGGAGGGAGAGAATATCGGCCAGGCGATCAACAATGCCATGCGGGTCATCGAGGCGGAGAATCCCGACCTCAAGGATGTGCTGCCCAAAACCTACAATCGACTGGAGAGCGCCACCCTGGTGGAACTGCTCAAACTGATAGGCAACATTCCCATGGACATCGAGGGCGACGCCTTCGGCAGGATTTACGAATACTTCCTCGGCAACTTCGCCATGACCGAGGGACAGAAGGGCGGCGAGTTCTACACCCCCACCAGCATCGTCAAGCTGATCGTCGAGATCATCGAGCCGTTCCACGGGCGCATCTTCGATCCGGCCTGCGGTTCCGGCGGCATGTTCGTGCAGTCCGCCCGCTTCGTGCAGGAGCATAAAGCCAACGCCGCTGCGGAGATCAGCGTCTATGGCCAGGAGCGGGTGGCCGAAACCGTGCGCCTTGGCAAGATGAACCTCGCCGTGCATGGTCTCGCCGGCGACATCCGCCAGGGCAATACCTATTATGAAGACCTGCATCACTGCCCCGGCAGATTTGACTTCGTGATGGCCAATCCACCCTTCAATGTGGATCGGGTGGACAAGGAGCGCCTGAAGGACGACCCGCGCTTCCCCTTTGGCATGCCCCGTACCGACAACGCCAATTATCTCTGGATTCAGAGCTTCTACAGCGCCCTGAGCGAGCAGGGGCGGGCCGGGTTTGTGATGGCCAACTCGGCCTCCGATGCCCGCGCCTCGGAGCTGGAGATCCGCAAACAGCTCATCGGATCAAAAGCGCTCGATGTAATGGTCGCCGTCGGTTCCAACTTCTTTTACACCGTCACACTGCCCTGCACCCTCTGGTTTCTGGACCGGGGCAAGCGCGGCACGGAGCGCGAGGATACCGTGCTGTTCATCGATGCCCGCCCCATTTATCATCAGATTGACCGCGCCCACCGTGACTTTGAACCGCATCAGATCGAGTTCCTCGCCAACATCGTGCGGCTCTACCGGGGCGAGCAGCCGGAGAAGCGCCATAACAGCTCTGCGATGCTCGCCGAGAGTTTCCCGGGGGGCAGCTATCGGGATGTGCCCGGCCTGTGCAAGGCGGCTACCATCGAGGAGATCGAGACGCAGGGCTGGAGCCTCAACCCCGGCCGCTACGTGGGCGTGGCGGCACGGGAGGAGGACGATTTCGATTTCTTCGAGCGGCTGAAGGAGTTGAATGAGGAGTTGGAAATTTTGAATAGCGAGGCGCGGGAGCTAGAGGGAAGGATTTCTGAGAATGTTGTTCAGTTACTGGAGGCTCAATGATTTCTGGACTGTCTACCACTTGGCCAACAAAGAAAGTTGGAGATCTGTGTGATGTTAGTCGTGGATCATCACCAAGGCCAATAAAAAATCAAAGGTATTTTGATGGCGGGAATATTCCTTGGGTAAAGATTGCTGATGCAACAAAGTCAGGAAAGTATCTCTACGAAACCAAGCAATATGTAAATGATTATGGTGCATCGTTCAGCAAAAAGCTGAAACCGGGAACTATTCTTGTTGCAGCTAGTGGAACATTGGGATACACGCAAATTTTGGGCGTTGAAGCATGTGCCCATGACGGCTGGTTGATTCTGCAAAACTTACATGATCTCGATAGAGATTATGCTTATTACACACTTCAGTGGATGGAACGTCACTTCTTTAACGCAGCATACGGCGCAGCTATCCAGAACATTAATACGCAAATCCTCCGAGACACCCAAATTCCTTGTCCGAAGAATGAAACACAACGAAAAATCGCCATAACTCTTTCCGCCTATGACGACCTGATTGAAAACAACCTGCGGCGCATCAAAATCCTGGAAGAGATGGCACAAAACCTCTACCGCGAGTGGTTCGTCCGGTTTCGCTTCCCCGGCCATGAGCCGGTGCGCATGGTCGATTCCCCACTGGGGAAGATTCCGGAAGGGTGGGAAGTTGCCCAACTTGGACAGTATCTCTCTGGACTCGAAAGCGGAAAAAGACCAAAGGGCGGAGTCGGTGATTTGATGAATGGTATTCCCAGTATTGGAGCTGAAAATGTCATTGGTATAGGAGTACACAACTACCAAAATGAAAAGTTCGTGTCTCAGGATTTTTTCCAAACCATAAAGAAGGGTATCGCTCAAGATGGCGATGTGGCGCTATACAAGGACGGGGCTTACATCGGGCGTTCAACTTATTTTCGGGATGGTTTTCCGCATGCCAATTTTTGTGTCAATGAACACGTTTTTCTATTGCGCTCCACAGGCGATCAACTTACGCAGAACGCTCTTTACCTTTGGTTAAAAGAGAGCACCACTATTTCTGCGATACGAGCAATGAATGCAAATGCTGCACAGCCAGGAATCAATCAGAAGGGAGTTAATGGGTTGGAGTTAATCGTGCCCTCCAAAGAGATTGCTTCGCGGTTCGATGAAGTAGTCGAACCATATCTCGCTCTGATTGTTAGTTTCGCCAAATGTAACAATATGCTCCGCCAAACCCGCGATCTCCTCCTCCCCAAGCTCATCTCCGGCGAACTGGATGTCTCGGAGCTGGACATTATCACCGGTCAGGAGGTCACATGACCACTCGGGTTTCGATCAATCCCGACTTGCTCCACTGGGCGCTGGAGCGTGCTGGTGTTAATGCCGATGCACTCGCGGAAAGATTTCCAAAGCTGAATGACTGGCTGGATGGCGAGCTTGCACCTACCCTGAAGCAACTGGAGGCTTTCGCCAGCGCAACGCATACCGCCATCGGTCTGCTGTTTCTACCGCAACCACCGGAAGAGCCGTTGCCGATACCAGACTTTCGAACGCTGCCCGAAGCGCGGTTGTCTCGCCCGAGTGCTGACCTGCTGGATACCATTTATCTTTGCCAGCAGCGCCAGACATGGTACCGGGATTATCAACGCCTGCACGGCATGGAACCGCTTACCTTGATTCGTTCCGCCTCTGTGGCGGACGAGGTGCCCAGGGTGGCGGCCGGCATCGCCCGGACTGTTGATTTTGATCTCGCTGAGCGACGGCAGGCGTCTGGCTGGTCTGAGGCCCTGCGCCGATTTATCTCTCAGGTCGAACAGGCCGGGGTATTGGTGATGGTCAGCGGCGTGGTGGGCAGCAATACGCATCGACCCTTGAATGTGGAAGAGTTTCGCGGTTTTGCTCTTGCTGACTCCCTTGCACCGCTGATCTTCATCAACGGCAAGGATTCCAGGGCGGCGCAGATGTTCACTCTGGCCCATGAACTGGCCCATCTGTGGCTGGGAGAGAGTGGCGTATCCGATACCCAGGCTGCGACTCAGCCGGATGAGCAAGTCGAGCGCTGGTGCAACGCGGTAGCGGCGGAGCTGCTGGTTCCACTCGAACAACTGCGCCCGGTTTACAATCCAGATAATGAGCTGCATGAAGAGATGCAACGCCTCGCCCGTCGGTTCAAGGTCAGCACGCTGGTCATCATCCGCCGTTTGTTTGATCTGGGAGCGTTTGATCAGGAGACGCTCTGGACAGGTTATCGTGCGGAGCTTGAGCGGGTGAAAACTCTGGCTTCCAGAGAGGGCAGTGGTGGCGATTTCTACAATACATTGTCCGCCAGAACCGGAAAGCGGTTTGTAAAGGCGCTTGTAGCGAGCACACTGGAAGGACAAACCCAGTTCACTGATGCGTTCAGGATGCTGGGCATCAAAAAAACCGCCACCTTCTATCAGGAAGCCCGGCGTTTGGGGTTGCACAGATGAAATATCTGCTGGATGCCAATGTCTTTATGGCAGCGAACAATCTGCACTATGGCCTGGATTTCTGTCCCGCGTTTTGGGACTGGCTGATCATGAGTAATGCGCAGCAGAAGGTATTCAGTATCGAGAAGGTGGGGAATGAAATCTCGGCTGGCGACGATGCCTTGACAGAGTGGGCTGGAGGGCCTGGTCAACATCTATTTCTCAATCCTGACGCGGAGGTCCTGAAGAGCATGGCGCAGGTCAGCCAATGGGTGGAAAAGAATAACTATACACCTGCAGCAGCGAACAACTTCTTGCAGGTGGCGGACTACTGGCTGGTATCCCATGCGCTGGCACACAGTTTGGTGGTGGTCACCCACGAGAAACCGGCGGATACACCCCTTAAGGTAAAAATCCCCAATGTTTGTGTCGGGCTGAACATCAAGGTGTTGACACCATTCGAGATGCTGCGCCATGAACGGGCGCGTTTTGTACTGGGGAATGCAACGTGAATCACCGCCCGAAAGCAAAAGACCAGCGCGGAGCACTGGCCCAACTCTTTACACCGTGGGTGAATGAGATACTGTTAGTCTCGGTAATACCGGTCGAAAGCTCAAATTTTTCTGGTGTTTTAAGGTTTCAGTATGAGTAAAAACAATGGATCATCGTTTAATGATCGGGGGACATTGGCTTGAACTCCTGCGAAGCGGCCTTGACGATACTGATGGAGGCGTATGCCGCCCTCGGCTACCGACTGAGCGACATTGAGGTACAAAAGCTCGCTTATTTTCTGCAAGAAGCGGGAGAACCGATGAAGCTAAAGTTTCGGGCTGATCGTTTTGGCCCCTATGCAGACGATCTCAATCATGTCCTGCAACTCATGGAGGGGCATTTTATCCGTGATTATGGCGACCGCTCCGTTGGGGCGGAAATCCGTTTGATGCCAGACGCCACGGAGCAGGCCATTGATTTTTTGCAGAGCAAACCCGAAGCGGAGGAGCGTCTGGCGCGGGTCAAAAAGCTCATCGAAGGTTTTGAAACGCCCTATGGCATGGAACTGTTATCTACGGTTCACTGGGTGGTTAAACACGAGGCGGGGACTCAGGATAATCTGGACGCTATCCGCGCAAAAGTGAGGGCATGGACTAAACGCAAGAAGGATTTGATGAAGCCCCGGCATATTGAGAAGGCGTATTCGCGCCTGGAGCAGCAGGGCTGGGTATCGGCCTGATGATGAACCGAAGATGATGTCCGATTACTCCGAAGACGCACTGGTCGAGCAGCCGACCATTAAGCAGTTTGCGGCGATGGGCTGGGAGACAGTCAACGGCTTCCATGAGTTCGACTCGGCGGGCGGCAGCCCTCTGGGACGGGAGACAAAATCCGAGGTGGTGCTGGTCGGGCGGCTGCGCCCGGTGCTGGAGCGGTTGAATCCCGACCTGCCGGCCGGGGCTTTTGATCAGGCCATCGAGGAATTGATGCGCGACCGCAGTGCGATGGCTCCGGCACAGGCCAACCGTGAGGTCTATCTGCTGCTGAAGAACGGCGTGCAGGTGAAGATTCCTGCGCCGGATGGCGAGGGCGAGACGGTGGAGTCGGTCACGCTCATTGACTGGAAGAATCCTGCCGACAACGATTTTCTGCTGGTCAGTCAGTTCTGGGTGACCGGGGAGATGTACACACGGCGGGCCGATCTGGTCGGCTTCGTCAACGGCATCCCGCTGGTGTTCATCGAACTGAAGGCAACCCATACACGGCTGGAGCTGGCCTACACCGGCAATCTCAGCGACTACAAGAACACCGTCCCGCAGCTCTTCTGGTACAACGCCCTCATCATTCTCTCCAACGGCAGCCACAGCCGGGTCGGCAGCATGACGGCAAGCTGGGAGCATTTTTCAGAGTGGAAGAAGATCAACAGCGAGGGCGAGGAGGGTGTGATCTCTCTGGAGACCATGATCCGGGGCACCTGCGACAAGACGCGGCTGCTGGATCTGGTAGAGAATTTCACCCTGTTCATGGAGGCTCAGGGCGGGCTGATCAAACTGCTGGGCAAGAATCACCAGTATCTGGGGGTGAATCATGCCATCGAGGCACTGCGGGACATCGAGAACCGCGCCGGCAGGCTGGGCGTGTTCTGGCATACCCAGGGCAGCGGCAAGAGCGTATCCATGATCTGCTTCGCACAGAAGGTATTGCGCCGGATGCCGGGCAACTGGACCTTTGTCATCATCACCGACCGGCAGGAGCTGGATCGCCAGATCTACAAGAATTTCGCGGCGACCGGGACAGTGACCGGGGCGGAGGCGCAGGCGACTTCGAGTCGTCATTTGCGGCAGCTTCTGACCGAGGATCACCGTTATGTCTTTACCCTGATCCATAAATTCCGTACCGAACGGGGCGAGCAGCACCCGGTACTGTCGGAGCGGTCCGACATCATCGTCATCACCGATGAGGCTCACCGCAGCCAGTACGATACTCTGGCACTGAATATGCGCACGGCCCTGCCCGGTGCCTCTTTCATCGCCTTCACCGGCACACCACTGATCGTCGGCGAGGAGAAGACACGGGAGGTGTTCGGCGACTATGTGAGCGTGTATGACTTCCATCAGTCGGTGGAGGACGGGGCAACGGTTCCGCTCTACTACGAAAACCGCATCCCTGAGTTACAGCTTACCAATGAGAATCTCAATGAGGACATGGAGCAACTGCTGGAAGAGGCGGAACTGGATGAGGCGCAGGAAAAGAAACTGGAGCGGGAGTTTGCCCGACAGCACCATCTGATCACGCGAGAGGAGCGACTGGAGACCATCGCCGAGGATCTGGTGCGCCATTTCATCGGGCGCGGATTCCCCGGCAAGGCCATGGTAATCAGTATCGACAAGGCCACGGCGGTGCGCATGTACGACAAGGTGCAGGCATACTGGAAAGCGGAGATATCGCGCCTGATGGATGAAATAGCCGAGTCGATGGGCAATGAGCAGCATCAGGCCATCAAGGCGCAGCTCCGGTTCATGGAATCTACCGACATGGCGGTGGTGGTCTCATCGTCGCAGAATGAGGTCGAGGCAATGGAGGCCAAGGGCCTGGACATCGTGTCGCACCGCCGGCGTATGGTCAGCGAGGATCTGGACACCCGATTCAAGGACCCGGATGATCCCTTACGGATTGTTTTTGTCTGTGCCATGTGGCTGACCGGCTTCGATGCCCCTTTCTGCTCCACAATTTACCTCGACAGACCGATGCGCAACCACACTCTGATGCAGACCATCGCCAGAGCCAACCGGGTGTTCAAAGAGAAAATCAATGGCCTCATCGTCGATTATGTCGGGGTGTTCCGCAATCTGGAGAAGGCGTTGGCGATCTATGGGGCCGGAAATAATTCCGGAGGCCCGGATTCAAATGAATCCCCCGTCAAGGACAAGGCGGCGTTGATTGCCCTCTTGCAGCAGTCAATTGCCGAGATGGAGCAGTTTTGCGCAGATACAGGCGTTATTCTGGATGCCATAGAGGCAGTCAGCGATTTCAAGAAAATCAAGCTGCTCGATGATGCAGTGGAGGCTCTGATCATCAGTGACGACAGCAAGAAACAGTATCTGACTCAAGCGACAACGATCCAGCGGCTTTACAAGGCCATACTGCCGGACAGTAAATCGAAGGCACTCGCGGCGCGGTGCCTGTTGATTAATGTACTGGCCAAAAAGATCCGGGCGCTGACACCACCAGCGGACATCTCCGGGGTGATGGGGCAGGTGGAAACACTGCTGGATGAGTCCATCGATGCCGAGGGATATGTGATCCGGGAAATGCCGGCGACCTATAAGGCGGGCAGCGCCAAAGAGCACTGGGTCGATCTGTCGCAGATCGATTTCGAGGCATTGAAGACGCGATTCGCCAATGGCAAGAAACGCACGGAGGTGGAAAAACTGAAAGGTCAGGTGAGCAGCAAATTGAAGCGGATGCTGCACCTCAACCGCACCCGTATGGATTATCTGGAGCGGTTCCAGAAGATGATCGATGATTATAACGCCGGGAGTCTCAATATCGACGAGTTCTTCCAGCAGCTGATAGAGTTTGCTCAAAGCCTGAACAAGGAGGAGAATCGGGTTGTCGCGGAGCGATTATCAGAAGAAGAGCTGGCACTGTTTGATATCCTGACCCGACCCCGGATTGATCTTTCCAACCGGGAGGTCAAGCAGGTGAAGAAAGCAGCAAGGGATCTGCTGAAGTCATTGAAGCGTGAAAAGCTGGTGTTGGATTGGCGCAAGTCCCAGCGCCCTCGGGCTGCCGTGAAAGTCAGTATCGAGGACCTGCTGGACAGGGAATTACCGAAGAAGAGCTTTCCGCCAGAGCTGTTTCAGCAAAAGGTCGAGGCCGTTTATCAACATGTTTTCGAGTCCTACTATGGTGATGGACAGGGGATATACACGGCGGCACCTTGATCGCAGAGGTCAGGAACGGGGAGCCTGTAACCCATGCTTTTTATTTCTGTTTTAACGATGTGATCATCATTGATAACAGTCCGTCATCGTCATCATGTTTTTCAATCTTGATGATAATGTTGTTCAGTTCCGGGGCCAGCCATAGCCAGGTCTGCCGGCCTGTCCTGCCACGTTTGTTGCGGCTGATTTTGATAGCTTTTATCTTTCCCATGGGCGTATCAACCCGTTCTTCTCCGACCTTGTTGAAGTCATAGGTTTTCAGTCTTCCGCCATCGGCTACAGGGA
>JAJDYQ010000048.1 GCA_022825085.1 Gammaproteobacteria bacterium | reverse complement strand
CATCTAAATCGATGGCATATTCTTCTCCATATCCATGTAATACGCTATATAACATGGTCTTTTTATTTATCAACATAATCTATGATCCTGAATTATTGAATTATGAAACTGCAGTTTATTACTTCGACCGATCATGCACTGAACCGCAGTTTATCATAACGGTCTTTTGTGCGATTGTACCCAACCTGCCCGCCGGCAGGTTTTCATGGAACCCGGCTCCGGGCTGCTCGCAATCCGCAATCCATGTCTGTACCGAGGCTCTGGAACACCCGGACGGTGTTCAGTCATCTCATTATTGCTGTCGGCTTTCATCACATTATCCTCCGAATGGCGATACAGTGGTAAAAATATAGCTATATTTTTGTGTCTGCGCAACCTGTTCAGCAATACTCTCCGACCAGTCTAACATAAAAACCGGCTGTTTTGATGATAACACACCGATCATTGACAGTCAGGCTCTCTTTTATTAGTCTGGCAGCAGGCTTTCCCTGTTTGCGGTCCGTTACCCAATTATACGTTATCTCAGTGGTTCTTTATATTTTTGCAGTGATCGGTGGTCTGGCGTTACTGGTGTATGGCGCAGACCGGTTTGTCTATGGGGCGGCCGGTACAGCGGATGCACTGGGCGTATCGCCGTTGATTATTGGCCTGACTGTGGTCGGCTTCGGTACCAGTGCGCCGGAAATCCTGGTATCGGGCACGGCGGCTCTGCAGGGTAATCCCGGCCTCGGTTTCGGCAATGCCATCGGTTCCAATATCACGAATATCGCTCTGGTGGTTGGCGTTACTGCGCTTGTCATGCCGCTCAAGGTTGACAGTCAGACACTGAAACGTGAGTTCCCTGCACTGCTGTTTGTGTCGCTGGCTGTCTTTTTTCTGGTGCTGGACGGCCATATCAGTCGGGCTGACAGCAGCCTTCTGCTTGTCGGCATGGTTGCGATCCTGCTGCTGCTGGCCTTTATTGCCGGGCACAGACGGACGGACGATCCGCTGGCCGGCGAGTTTGACGGCGAAATCCCGCATGGTGTTTCCATTCGCAACGGCCTTGTCTGGCTGTTTGTCGGGCTGTTTTTATTGCTGGTCAGTGCCAGGGTTCTGGTCTGGGGAGCGGTGGGGATCGCCCGGATTTTTGGAGTCAGCGATCTGATTATCGGCCTGACGGTTGTAGCCATCGGCACCAGCCTGCCGGAACTGGCGGCCTCGATCATGAGCGCCATCCGGCGCGAGCATGATTTGATCATCGGCAATATCATCGGTTCCAATATGTTTAACCTGCTGGCGGTCATCGGTATTGCCGGCCTGATTCATCCCGGCACTTTTCCGGCCGATGCGTTGACACGGGATATGCCAATCATGCTGGCATTAACCGTGGTGCTGTTTTTGATGGCTTTCGGTATGCGTGGCGCTGCCTGTATCGGCCGGTTTGAGGGTGCGCTGCTGCTGGGCAGCTTTGTCGCCTATGAGGCCATGCTGTATGCTGTCAGCGTTGGGGCACAGTGAGGGTTTGTAATGCCGATTCATCATATCAAGGACATGGCGCTGGCGGTTTTGAAAACCGAAACGGAGGCTATCGCCGATCTGATGCCCCGCATTGATGATCATTTTGTGCGCGCCTGTATGCTGATGCTGGATTGCCGGGGGCGCATCGTTGTCACCGGCATGGGCAAGTCGGGACATATCGGCAGCAAAATTGCGGCCACGCTGGCCAGTACCGGAACTCCGGCGTTCTTTTTGCATCCGGGCGAGGCCAGCCATGGCGACCTCGGTATGATCACGGCCCAGGATGTGGTGATCGCCCTGTCAAACTCCGGCACAACACGGGAGATCGTCTGTATCGTGCCGTTGATCAAGCGACTGGGAGTGCCGCTTGTCTGCATGACCGGAAATGACCGGTCCGAGCTGGCCCGTGAGGCCGATGTACATATTGATGTCAGCGTACAGAAAGAGGCTTGTCCGCTGGGACTGGCACCCACTGCCAGTACGACCGCCGCCCTGGCAATGGGGGATGCACTGGCGATTGCCCTGCTCGACCGCCGCGGGTTCACCGAGCAGGATTTTGCCCGTTCCCATCCCGGCGGTCGGCTGGGGCGGCGGTTGCTGCTGCATATTCGCGATATTATGCTGACAGGGGATGACGTACCGGCGGTGCGTCCCGATGCCTCGCTGGGTGAGGCCATTATGGAGATCACGCGCGCCGGCATCGGCATGACCGCCATTGTGGATGACCGTCACAGGGTGCTGGGCATTTTTACCGATGGCGACCTGCGCCGGCATATCCATGATCGGGTTGAGCTGCATGAGATGGTGATCGGCGATATGATGACGAAAAGCTGCACCACGGCCGGTGCCGATATGCTGGCCGCCGAAGGGTTGCAGATCATGGAGGATAAAAAAATCAATGCGCTGCCGGTTACCGATGACCATCATCGCCTGATCGGTGCCCTGAACATGCACACGTTATTAAGGGCTGGCGTTGCCTGATCTGACGGTGGAATGTTATGGATAGCGATATGGGCATTACGGAGGATGTTATTGGCAGGGCTCGCCGTATCGAGCTGGTTGGCTTTGATGTCGATGGCGTACTGACCAACGGCAGTCTTTTCTTCGGCGATGACGGACAGGAGTACAAGGCGTTCAATGCGCGTGACGGTCATGGACTCAGGATGCTGCATGACCATGGTATCCGCACCGCGATTATCACCGGCAGAACCTCGCAGACGGTTGCCCATCGAGCGAATAATCTCGAAATTGATATTGTGTATCAGGGACGACATGACAAGGCTGGTGCGCTTGATGAGCTGATGCAGACAACCGGTCTGGAGTCAGGCCGGATTGCCTATGTCGGCGATGATGTGATTGATCTGCCGGTATTGTGCCGGGTCGGGCTGGCAATAGCCGTCAACGATGCTCACCCGCTGGTTGTGCAGCATTGTCACTGGCAGACACCGAGTCGCGGCGGACAGGGCGCGGGGCGGGATGTCAGTGAGTTGCTGCTCAAGGCCAGAGGGGTGTATGAGGCCGCCATGCAGAAATATATTCCATGATGATGTTTGTTGGTATTCCAGAATGGCATCCTTCTTTTCTTCCATAACGGGCAGCCACTTTTTTTCGCTGGCGACACTTGCGGCTATTGCTCTGGTCGTCTGGTGGCTGGAGGACATTGTCCATACCGCAGGCGATGTGGCAGCGCATGGCGATGCGGATCTTCCAGATTTTTATCTGGAAGATTTTGTACTGCATCAATATGATCAGGCAGGCAGTATGGCGTATCGGGCACAGGGACGTTCCATGGTGAGCTATTCCGGCAATAACAGCACTGTAATCGATACAGTCTTTTTACAGCAGTTTCCCGAACAACCTTCTGCCGTTACCATGACGGCGGACCAGGCCCGTTTACTCGATGACGGAGAGAGGATTGATCTGATGGGCAGCGTCCATATTTATCGCGCCGAAGGCGGCCCTGATATTCCATTCGATATCCGTACCGAAAGGTTGTTTATTGACCAGACATCAGGGTATATGGAGTCTGCCGAGCCCGTTACGATGAAAACTCCAGGACATGAAATATCCGGTATCGGTATGCAGGCATGGACCGAATCAGGCCGGTATCGGTTGCTGTCCCGTGTAAAAGGGCGACATGAACCCTAGATTATACCGGTATGCGACTGCTGTGTTGCTGCTTTTCAGCGCCGGACCGGCCATGCCGCTGTCAACCGACAAGGATCAGCCGATGACGATTGAGGCTGATTCCGTAGAAAGCGATGACAGTACGGGGCTGATCATCTATCGGGGTAATGTCGATGTCCGTCAGGGCAGTATGAGGGTGACCGGCGATACTCTGGTCATTGAGCGGAAAGACGGTAAAACCGATATAGTCACCGTAACCGGCAGGCCGGCAACCTATCGGCAGCGACCGGATGGCAAAGAGCAGGATGTGACCGCAGAAGCCCATGAGCTGCAGGTCTATCCGCAGCAGGATCGGATCAGGCTGAGGAAAGCCGCCAGAATCGAGCAGGATGGCAGTCTGTTTACCGGCAGTGTTATTGAGTACGATAACAGAAATGACATCATCCGGGCAAAAGGCAGCAGCGGCAATGAGGCCGGCGACCGGGTACGCATGACTATCCAGCCCGATTAATCCGCATGTTATCTCTCTGCGCCCGTAATCTCCACAAGTCGTATAAGGGGAGAAAGGTTGTCAACGGTGTCTCGCTGGAGGTTGGCAGCGGTGAAGTGGTGGGCCTGCTGGGACCCAACGGGGCCGGTAAAACGGTATGCTTTTATATGATAACCGGGCTTACTGCCTGCGATGCAGGCCATATTGCGCTGAACGGTGAGGATATTACCCGTTATCCAATGTATAAGCGGGCACGCATGGGACTGGGCTATCTGCCGCAGGAAGCGTCGGTGTTCCGCAAACTCAGCGTTGCCGAAAATATCATGGCCATCCTGGAGATGCGCCCGGCGCTGTCGGCTGACAAGCGAAAAACCGTTATGCAGGAGTTGCTCGCGGAGCTGCATATTGAACACCTCAGCCAGTCGCCGGCAGTCAGCCTGTCTGGCGGCGAGCGGCGGCGTGTGGAAATCGCCCGTGCATTGGCCGCTGAGCCGCGTTTTATGCTGCTGGATGAGCCGTTTGCGGGGGTTGATCCTGTCTCTGTCGGCGAGATTCAACACTTGATCGCCCATTTAAGGGATAAAAATATCGGCATTTTGATTACCGATCACAGTGTCCGGGAAACTCTCGGAATCTGTGATCGTGCCTATATTATCAACGCCGGCCAGGTAATTGTTGCCGGCGATCCGGATTATGTCCTTGAAGATCAACAGGTTAAGAAGGTTTATCTAGGCGAAAACTTTCGCCTTTGAGGATGATTCACTTCCGTTTGGCATATTTAATATGTTTATCATCCTGCAAAATCGGTATTTATGGACTACAATAAAATCAGAAACCGATAGAAAATCATTTCATTAATGAAGCAGAATCTACAACTCCGCCTTGGACAGCAACTGTCCATGACACCTCAACTGCAGCAGGCGATTAAGTTATTACAGCTTTCTTCCCTCGACCTGCAGGCTGAAATCCAGCAGTTTATCGAGAATAACCCATTGCTGGAGTTCAAGGATGATAACAACACGGCGAACAGCCAGCAAACTGACGCAACCAGTCCGCCGGCCGGGGAAAACCCCGATGCCGAGTACGACCGCTATCAGCAGACATTAACCAGTGATGGGGTACAGTGGAATACCGGCAGCGAATATCCAGCAGATTCTTCCAGCTATAATACAGGCGACAAGCCGATTGATTCCGCAACCGAGGAGAATTTGAGAGAACATTTATATTCTCAGGTCAATACCATGCAGCTAAGCAGTAACGATCAGCTTATAGCGGACGCATTGATCAATGCCATTGATGATGACGGCTATCTCAGCATGGATACCGGTGAAATATGCTCGACATTACCTGAAGATCTGGAAATAACAAATGACGAGATCGATGTTGTTTTGAATATGATTCAGCACTTTGACCCGACCGGGGTTGGTGCCAGAGATCTGCGCGAGTGTCTGTTGTTACAGCTTTCCCAACTACCCGTGAATCAGGAAAGGCAACTGGCTTCACATATTGTCATGGATCATTTTGACAGCCTTTGCCACAAAGATTATGCCCGCATCAGCAAAGACTCCGGTCATTCGACCGAGGAGGTGCAACGTGCCGTGGCCACTATTCAACACCTGAGCCCGCGACCTGGCAGCCGTATCAGCACCATCCCAACGGAATACATTACTCCCGATGTTCTCGTTCGCAAAATAAAAGGCCGGTGGCAAACCATGCTGAATGCCGATCTGTCACCCCGTATCCGGATAAACGACTATTATGCCAGCCTTGTCCGGCGGGCCGATGACAGCCGGGATAACCAGTTCCTCAAGAATAATCTACAGGAGGCACGCTGGTTTATTAAAAGCCTGCAAAACAGAAATGATACACTACTGAAAGTGGCCACACTCATTGTCCAGCAACAGCAGGATTTTCTTGAACATGGCGAAGAATATATGAAGCCTCTGGTATTGCGCGATATCGCGGAAGCAGTTGATATGCACGAATCGACTATCTCCCGGGCAACCACCCAAAAATATATGCACACTCCCCGTGGTATCTATGAGCTGAAGTATTTCTTTTCCAGCCATGTCAGTACCACAAACGGAGGGGATTTTTCTTCCACCGCTATACGTGCCATTATCAAGAAGCTGATTACTGCGGAAGATGACCGCAAACCATTTAGTGACAGCAAACTGGTGCAGTTACTTGAACAAAGAGGTATCAAGGTAGCTCGCCGGACTGTCGCAAAGTACCGGGAAAGTCTGTTGATCCCACCTTCCAACGAAAGGCGTTTACGCGCCTGATTTAACAAAAGGAGAGCCATAATGCATGTTGATCTGACCGGGCATCGTATGGATGTAACCGATGCACTTAAAACCTATGTCAATGAAAAAATGGAACGTCTGGAACGTCACTTCGATCAGGTTACCAATACCCATGTTATTCTCAGTATCGAAAAAAACCGGCATCGTGCCGAGGCGACTATCCGCTTAAACGGCAGCAGAGTATTTGCTGATTCCGTGCAGGATGATATGTATGCAGCAATCGACTCACTGGTCGATAAACTTGATCGTCAGGTCAAGAAATACAAGGAAAAACACGCAGAAGAAAGGCATCGTGCTCCTAAACCTTCACGTGTTGCCAATACCTGATCCTGTCCAATGAACATATTTGGCTTTCTGAACCAGGAACGCACCATTTCGGGTGCCTGTCTGGGCAGCAAGAAAAAGGCGCTGGAAACGCTCAGCAGCCTGCTATCGTGTGATATTGAAAATCATAATCAGGAACAGATATTTGACAGCCTGATCGCGAGAGAGCGACTGGGCAGTACCGGACTGGGTTCCGGTATTGCCCTGCCCCATTGCCGCCTTGCGAGGCTGCAACAGTCGTCTGCAGCCATGCTGACCCTTGCAAAACCCATAGATTTTGACAGCCCCGATCAAAAAGATGTTGACATCATTTTCTGTCTGGTTGTCCCTGAAAAAGCCAATGAGGAGCACTTACAGATTCTTTCATATCTGGCCCGACTATTCAGCGACCCTGGGCTGTGCCGTCAGGTCCGTGAAGCGGAATATCCCAGAGACATTCTTGATGCCATCCATCAATGGCAACAAAATGCTGCTGCCTGACCAGCTTTCAAAAAAGACAGGTAATAATATGGGTGTCTCGCGCACGGTTACTATCGTCAATCCAAAGGGCCTGCATGCCCGACCTTCGGCGGTCTTTGTGAAGCTGGCCAACCGATTTCAATCCAGAATCAATATATCGGCCGATGATAAAAAAGTCGATGGTAAAAGTATCGTAGGAATGATGATGCTGGCTGTTGCTCAGGGAACAAACATTATGATCCATACCAGTGGCAAGGATGAAACCGAAGCCCTGGATGCCTTGTGTGAACTGGTAGCTGCCGGTTTCAACGAAACTGATTAGCAGATATGGCAGTACATATTCAGGGCACAGGAGTTTCCCGACGCATTGCCATTGGCGCAGCAACTATTATATTACGCGGTCATATTAATATCACTCACCGTCATTTGCAGGCCGATAAAATCCCGGAGGAACAACATCGCTACCATCAGGCGATAGAAAACGCAAAAAAACACCTTATCGCCATAAGCAGTGACCTACCCGGCGAATCGCCGGCCGACATACGCACACTGATTAATACACAGCTACTCATGCTGGATGATCCAGCGCTATATCAAGCCCCGCTGGAAATTATCGAAAAAGAGTTCTGCAATGCCGAGTGGGCATTAAAACAGCAGCATAACTCCCTGCTGCGGGTCTTTGAAAATATTGAAGATACCTATTTGAGAGCCCGCCGTGATGATATTACGCATATCGTTAATCGCATTCAGCGTCTGCTGCTGCAAGAGGCTTCTTTATCCGACATGGTGACAAGGATTAAAGACTTATCCCGGCAGATTCTTGTCATTGATGATATTGGTCCGGCCGAGCTGATTGCCATACATAAACGGGGTATCGCCGGTTTTATAACCGGGTTCGGCGGCCCGCTTTCGCATACGGCTATTCTGGCTCGCAGCCTCGGTATTCCGGCAATCTTTGGTGTCCATGGGGCACAGCATCTGTTTGAAGGTGGAGAGTTCATCATTATCGATGGTGAACGCAATACAGTTATCGGCTCACCTGATCGTCATGTATTGCGCTGGTATCGACGAAAAATACAGGATTACAGGGACCGACAGAAAGCCCTGAACAGATTACGTGATCAAAAGGCCATATCGCTCAATGGGGAAGTGGTAGAACTGCATGCCAATATCGAGTTGCCGGATGATATTCGACTGGCAAAAAAATCCGGCTGTGCCGGTATAGGGCTGCTCAGAACGGAATACATGTTTATGAACCGCGAAAACCTGCCGGATGAAGAAGAACAGTATAAGGCTTATAGAAGCATGATACGACGCATGAAGGGTATGCCTGTTACTATCAGAACGCTGGATCTCGGTGCCGACAAACAGGTTGACAGTGGTCGAAACGATGTGCCGCTACCGGTTAACCCTGCACTTGGTTTGCGCGCCATCAGACTTTGCTTACAGGATCATGATCTGTTTCACACACAGCTCAAGGCAATTTTAAGAGCAGCTTACGGTCATAATGTCCGCATTATGATTCCCATGATCACCACGCTGCAGGAAATAAACAATGTAAAATATCACATATCTTATGTTAAAGAAAGCCTCAGGCATCGCGGCATAAAACATGCGGAAAATGTCCCTGTCGGAACCATGATAGAAGTCCCGGCAGCAGCCATCATGGCGAGCAACTTTGCACAGCAGTGTGACTTTCTCTCCATCGGCACCAATGATTTAATACAATATACTCTGGCTATTGATCGTATCGATGATAGCGTCAGCTATCTGTATGACCCACTGCATCCAGCTATTTTACGGCTTATCAAAATTACCCTTGATACCGCCAATAGTGCTTCTATTCCGGTCAGTATGTGCGGTGAAATGGCCGGCGATTCTCAATATACGCGCCTGCTGCTGGGCATGGGTCTGCGTGAATTCAGTATGCAGCCAAGCTCATTGTTGCAGGTCAAGGAAATTATCAGTCAGACAGATATTAACCAAATTACCCATCTGACAAATGAGACTTTAAGCCTGAGTGACAGCACCGCTATCCGTGATCTGCTGGCGGCAATAAACTCCACCAAACTTCATTAGCCATCGAGCCTTTCTTGCTTTATCATATCCGGCATCTGACATCAGGGTTCTCTGTTGCGAAGCCGGAGCGAGCATGACACAAAAACAGCCGGAAAACCAGACACTTACCCGACTGGAAAATATTAATGGTGCATTGAGCAGTGGTGCTGCATATTATGCAAAAACACTGCTTTCAACCCTGAGTCCTGCCGAATTAGGGCATTTGCTGGAATCGCTGCCAAGAGACAGGCGCTACTTTGTCTGGCAACTGGTTGATGCAGATGATCAGGGAGAAACCCTGAGCCAGGTTAATGATGAAGTGCGCACTCATCTCATCGAAATCATGGAGAACGATGAACTGCTTGCTGCGACAACAGTCATGGACATGGACGATCTGGCCGATGTATTTGGCGATCTTCCGGAGGCCGTCACCGGAGAGTTAATGACCTCCATGGACAGTCAGGACAGGCAGCGCCTTGAGTCCATTCTGTCCTACCCGGAAGACAGCGCCGGCGGCTTAATGAATATTGATATTGTCACCGTGCGATCAGATGTGACCATTGATGTGGTACTGCGCTACCTGAGAATGCGCAAAGAGCTGCCGGCGCTGACCGATACACTGAGTGTGGTCAACAGGCAGGATAAACTGACAGGCACATTGTCGCTTTCCACGCTGCTGACCAGTGACCCGGCGTTATATATCAGAGACGTTATGTCTGCAAAAAGCCATGCACTGCTGGTAACGACTTCCGCCGAAGAGGTGGCCAAGCATTTTGAGCTAAATGATCTGATATCCGTACCCGTTGTAGATGACTCCAATCAACTGCTGGGTCGCATCACCATTGACGATGTTGTTGATGTTATCCGTGGCGAAGCCGATCAGGATTTGATGCGCATGGCCGGCCTGGATGAAGAAGACGATATGTTCGCGCCCATTCTGCAGAGCGCCTCGAAGCGCGCCATCTGGCTGGGCATTAATTTATTGACCGCCCTGTTTGCATCCTGGATCATCGGTCTTTATGAAGCCACCCTGGATAAAATCGTCGCACTTGCTGTACTCATGCCCATTGTGGCCAGCATGGGGGGTGTTGCCGGCAGTCAGACGCTGACACTGGTCATTCGTGGCATCGCTCTGGGACAACTGGGACAATCCAATGTCCGCCTGCTGCTGCTCAAGGAAATTTCCATAGGCGCATTAAACGGCATTCTCTGGTCACTGGTTGTTTCCATGGCAGCCTATCTCTGGTTTGACAGCCCCATGATCAGCATAATTATCGCCGCCGCTCTGATTATCAACCTGATGTGTGCCACTCTGGCCGGCGTGACGGTGCCACTGGCCCTGAAAAGACTGGGGATTGATCCGGCACTCGCGGGCAGTGTTTTGTTGACAACCATAACCGATGTTATCGGCTTTATGGCTTTTCTGGGGTTGGCCACCCTGATATTGATTTAGAGCGCGTGTTATTCGTCGGAATTTATACCGGCAGGTTCATTAACCTGGGTCAGCTTCTCGATCTTCGGATCATCCCAGATACCGCTGATCCGATATTCTGTTTCAGCCAGCTTATTGAGTGGCTCTCCCAACACCTGATCGGCAAGCCATAAAGCGGCAGCCCACCCCGAAATGCCCGCCAGGGCACCAACCACCGGCAATGAGGCACTGACATTGGGAATGACTTTCACTAGCTGGTCATAATCCCTGTCGAAAAGCCCTACCCGCCCGGCAATCTCTACAGTGCCGGAAGGTGCTGTCAGCATCAGGTTATTGGTATAGGCATCGCCCTGGCTGATCTCAAAATGACCGCTAATCTCATCAAAGCTTATCCCCTGGCTGAATAAATCACTGAAATCCAAAGACAGACGACGCGGTAATGCCTGAAAACTGAGCAGACCAAAAACTCTTCCCGCATTACTTGAATCTATATCGATCACCTCGCCGTCGCGCATGGCAACTTCAATTTCACCGCTGATATCTTCTATGCCGAGCTCCAGTGGTGATAATGGGGCAGAAAACGACCCCTGTGAGTCGATAGCACCCTGTCTGATTGTGTCGTGATACCCCAACCTTCTCATCAAGTCACCAAAATCAGTGCTGGCAACATTAATATCAACTTTTGTCCGGTGTTCGCCTCGACGATACCACCATGATCCTTCCATATCGACATCAGACTTTTCATTTCGCAGATAAGCCCTGGTCACACGAAGTTCATCATTGCCGGAAGAGGCACTAAAAACGATATTTCCAATATCCCTGTTGTTGTAAAACAGCCGCTCTATATCAATATCAAGAGACGGTATATCGGAGGGCAGCAGATCAAATGACCAGATATCATCCGGGTTATCCATCGCGACATCCGGTTCTTCACGGAGACGCATGGCATCAAATTTTAATTCCAGCGAAGAGTCCTGATTGCGATTAAACACACCTGTTCCTGTCAATGAGTACCCGGAAAAACTCATATCCAGAATATCATCTTCAAGCAAGCCGGAAAAACCAAATCCGGATAAGTACCATTTCGACAGGGCCATACTGCCGATATCCAGGTCCAGCGACACAGGCAGATCGAAATATGGTTCTTCATCATTCCCGGCCGAACTATCATACCAGTCAACCCAGTTATCCAGTTCCAGTTCGTCAAGACGCCCCTGTACTGCAAATACCCCTTCCTCTGGATCAAGGGGTGCCTGTGATGCCCCCAGATACAACATCCCGGATGATAAACCGCCTTTTTCATTAAATTTCATTCGGACCTGTGCTCTGTCCTGCAAAGAAGCCTGTACAGTCAACTCATTACCCAGACCGGCAACCAGCCGAAGCGGTAGTGTCGTTTGTCTCGGCTTGATAAACGGTGCCGGAAGGCAGATTTCCGTACCTTTCAAATCCGAATGGACGATCAGGCGGCTTGCCGACTGTAAATCATCAAAAGTCTGAATGGTTACATCAATAGCAGATTCGCCCTGGATTCGCTCAGCCAGCAGGGGAATTTTCTGCGCCAGCAAACGAGAAAGATCGGCACGGGTTTGCAGTCGTATATGGGTTTCACGCCGGCCATCCACACTGATAGTTGACACCTCGGAAGCCACTGCCCGACCCAGGTAATCGGCGGTCAGGCTTTGCGACCGGAAGGCTTTATCACTGAAAAACAATCTGCCTTTCAGATCAGATAATTCGATCTGCCAGTCGGGGATGCTTAAACGGTTGCCCTTGAAATCCAGAACTCCATTAAGTTCCAGTTCACCACGGGCAAGGGGGAGCGACATATCCAGATGCAGGTTATGTCTGCCGGACAGATACAGCACTGACAGCGCCCCCTGATATCCATCAATCAGCGAAGTTTCACTCAGATAACCCAGTAAGTCATGTGATGAAACTTCGGCAAACCCGTTGACCTTCACGACCGGGTCAGAACCACCCATATCTTCGATATCGACCACCACCCGTTTCAGGCCTGCATCACGGATACGACTTGCGGTGGCCTCTATACGCATATGCCGGCCCAGCACCTGCACTTCTGCCGCAATCTCCTCGATCCGTGGCCAGTCATCATAATAATTCAAAGTGCCGCCCCTGATATTGAATCGCACTTCAAACCGTCCCTCCTGTTCATCGTAGGGAAAATCATCAACATGACCTTGCAATACAAGCGTGCCAGAATCGACCTGACCCGCAACAATACCGTTATCCAGCCAGTCCGTCGCGGCTGCGGGCATGATTCTGGCCGGCAGATAACGCGACACATAGGCACCATCACCGTTCTCAAATTCGGTCTGTATATCCAGCAACGGGGAGCGTCCTTCGGCCAGATGGATCGACAAGCGACTTTGGGTAGCAATATGGGCATTAGCCGCTTGCAGGTTTGAAGATTCGATCAATACGCCCGAATCAAGCACAGACCAGTGCAAACGGCCCGTTAAAGTACCGATATCCAGTGGGTCACGGAACAGGGTTTCCATATCGAGCAACACATCTTCTGCCTGCAAATCGAGCAGCCCGGACCGGGAAGTTGCCAGCAAATAGCCATCCACCCCGTATATCGCTGGTACATTTTTGCCGGCATACACGGAAAAACCCTCCAACCGGGCCCTTGCAGTGTAATCCGTCAGATAAAAATCATCATCCAAAATCAGCCGCAAATTCAAATCAGCAACAGAACCCCCAATATTTAATGCTTGATAATCTGCATCTAAATTTTGACGAACCCACGGCTGCATCATTATGACTGGCAATACATCATCCATACGCAGATAGCGGCTCTTGACATCATACTGACGCCTGTCTTCATTAAATGTCACCAACAGACCACTGGCAGGCCAGTGATGGCGATGACGGGATATACTCCAGTCAGCGATCTGAAGCTGCCAGCCTGCATGACTGCGCTGCCAGCTAAAATTTCCTCGCATTGAAGCAATCTGGAAAGACGCACCTGCGGCGTCTTCATAAACAACAGATGACAGTGAGGCATTTCCCTCGATTTTTACCGGTTCACCATCACCAATATCGACCCACAACTGTATATCCGCGATACCCTGATCCGGCAGGGATACATACTTCGAGAGTGCTTCTTTCCAGAAAGGCAGAGAGGCCTGCTTTATTTTCAGATAAGCCCGCGCCGAATAAGAATGCCTGCTGAAATCGGCATGGGGCAATTCAGCCGACCATTCAATACGCTCAGCCATTGCACAGGCATCAGCGACAAACTGTAGCAGCAAAGAACCAGAGCGGGTTTCCAATGACATACTGGCATCCTGCAGGCATATATCCGGAAGCTGCGCCTGTTTATCTCTGAATTCAATCGCCTCTGCAAAAATATGGACATCAGGCTGCTCTAATAACCATTGCAGATTTTCCGGGGCATCCCGGGAATTGCCATTCGTGAGCAGGGCATCGAACCCCAGGCTTATCCGGCCATCTTTTTGTCGGTGAATAGCCAGACTGCCGACTTTCATTGAAATTCTTGCGGGCTGGAGCTCCCGATTGAATACGCTGGCAATCAGATCAAAAGAAATATCCAGCTCTTTCAGATCGATTGCCATATCGCCGCTGTCCGTACTTTCCATATATGCGTCATACATGACGATGACAGGATTCCAACCGGACCAGGCTGTATCTATTGCTCCGATCCGAACCGGTCTTTGCAGTATATTTTCGGCGATTGACTCGATCTCCGTATGATAGTCCTCCAGCAGGGGAAGGGCCATGCGGGCAATGCCGGCCAGAGTACCGAGCAAAATCAAAAGCAGCACCATCGCTTGCAGGCACCATTTTGTGATTACGGCCCTGTTTAGTTCAATATATGACATGTAACTACATCAACACGACATCATAATTTTCCTGGGAGTACAGATTCTCAGCCTGAAACTGTATGGGCCGACCAATAAACTCTTCCAGTTCTGCAACGCTGTTTGATTCTTCGTCCAGCAGCAGATCCACCACTTCCTGAGACGCCAGAACCAATAGCTTTTCAGAATCATACTGACGTGATTCACGCAAAATTTCACGGAATATTTCATAGCACATGGTTTGCGCTGTCTTTACAGAACCTCGGCCACCACAGGTTGGGCAAGGCTTGCACATAATATGCTCCAGGCTCTCTCTTGTTCGCTTTCGCGTCATCTCGATCAATCCGAGGCGTGAAATATCGGTTAAAAAGCACTTCGCATGATCTCTTTCGATATATTTTTCAAAGGTGCGCAACACCTGACGCTTATGCTCCTCATTCACCATATCAATAAAATCAAGGATGATGATACCGCCCAGATTACGCAGGCGCAGTTGCCGGGCAATGGATTGAGCGGCTTCCAGATTGGTTTTGAAGATCGTTTCTTCAAGATTGCGACGACCGACATATGCCCCGGTATTGACATCAATGGTGGTCATCGCTTCTGTCTGGTCGATGATGAGATAGCCACCGGACTTCAACTGCACCTTGCTTTGCAATGCCTTTTGTATTTCATCTTCCACATTGTACAAATCAAACAACGGGCGCTCTCCGGTATAATGTTCAATACGGCTGCGAAACTCCGGTAAAAATTTTTCGGCAAACTCACTCATACGATGATAAGCGCTGCGTGAATCCACAATAACCTTGACCACATTCTCATCGACAAAATCCCGTAATGTCCTGAACATAAGGCTTGGTTCTTCATAAACAATATCACCGGGACTAAACGTATTTTCACGCTCACAGACAACCGTCCACAATTTTTGCAGATACTTCAAGTCAGCCTTTAACTGCTCCTCACTTATGCCCTCGGCTGCGGTACGAATAATAAAGCCCTCTTTGCACTCTTTGTCGAGCTGGCCCGCCACAAGGTCCCTGAGCCTCAGACGCTCCTCTTCCTCTGCCAGTTTGCTGGAAACACCCAGACGCTTAACCTGTGGCATCAAAACAAGATAACGGGATGGAATAGCAATCTGTGTTGTCAGCCGGGCACCCTTGGTACCCAGTGGATCCTTGATAACCTGGACCAGCAAAACCTGTCCCTCCGACAACAATTCGGTTATAGAATCGGATTCCTCCCCATCACTGCTTTCCTTGCCGGAAAAAATATCGGAGGCATGCAGAAATGCCGCCCGTTGCAGGCCAATATCAACAAAGGCAGCCTGCATACCCGGTAGAACCCGTCGAACCCTGCCCTTATAGATATTACCTACCAGGCCCCGTTTCGAGCCACGCTCCAGCAGCAATTCCTGCAACATGCCGTTCTCAGCCACTGCCACGCGGACTTCCTGCGGCGTAACATTAATCAGTATTTCTTCCTGCATGGTGTTCATAGTGTCAGGGTAGAAGCAAATGGATACCATGATGACGTAAAAGCGTTGCCGTCTCAAATAGCGGCAACCCCATTACTCCTGAATAACTACCCTCAATGCGCTCAATGAACTGTGCTGCGAATCCCTGTACAGCATATCCCCCTGCCTTGTCGCAAGGCTCCCCTGTCTCCCAGTATGCCGCAATCTCATCATGCAGCAGCAGCCTGAACTTGACCATCGATACCTGCGCCACCACATCCTCACCATGGCATGAAATAACCGCCACCCCGGTGACTACCTGATGGCAGCGACCGGACAATGACCGCAGCATTCTGATCCCATCCAGACGGTCCTTCGGCTTGCCGAAAGCCAGATCATCCATGGCCACCATGGTATCGGAACCCAGTACCACAGCATCGGCATGCCGTTCAAAAGCCAGTCGGGCTTTTTGCAGAGCGAGCCTTTTGACACATTCCTGCACCGATTCGCCCGGTCGGCAGGACTCATCAACAACCACCGGACAGCAGCGGAAATCAAGGCCGATCTGTTGCAATAATTCGCGGCGCCTTGGGGAAGCCGAAGCCAGAATCAGGGACGGATCAGTCACAATGGCAACAGTGATCACATATCATCGCCGGGCAGCCTGCCGGCGGCATCAGCGGGCAGCCTCACCCACCGACCACAGGCGCTCAAGCTGATAGAAATCGCGGACCTCCGGCAGCATGATATGTACCACCACATGCCCAAGGTCGATCAGAGACCATTCTGCGGCCGCTTCACCCTCCACGCCCAGCGGCCTGACACCGGCCGCCTTGGCCTTTTGGATAACATTATCGGTCAACGACTTTACATGGCGTGATGATGTGCCGCTGCATATCACCATAATATCGGTCACAGAAGTCTTCTCCCTGACATCGAGAGACAGCAGATCAGCACCCTTCAAATCATCCAGTGCACGGATGACAAGCTCACGGATTTCCTGCGCCTTATCCATGGACATTTTCATCTCTGTAGATATTTTCATCCCTGATTAGAGTCTCAACTGCCGGCGGCAACAATGAAGCCAACTCATGCCCGCTCCTGACCCTTTCGCGTACCAGTGTCGAAGACACATCCGGCACTTCAGCATCGATCCACAATATGCTGCCCTGCGGCCGGTCATTTTCAACGGTCAGACTTTCCGGCAGTTGCGCCACCCTGTGGTGTTCATAATACCGTGCAGTCGCACCACCCGGCCTGTGATGATCTCCGGCCCGGCTGACCACCATAATATGACAATAATTCAAAATCTGATCACCCCGATACCAGCCATCAATGCCGCCAAACGCATCCGACCCCATGATCAGGCAAAGGGTCTGCCGACCATGGTGCCGATAAAAATACCTCAGAGTATCGATAGTCCATGATTTTGACGGCTTTCTGATTTCAAAGTCACTGACAGTACAACGGTCACAGTCCGAGACAGCCGCCTGCAACAACCTGAGTCTGTCTCCGGCGGATGCATGCGGACTGCCTCGATGCGGTGGATTGCCGGTCGGCACAAATATGATTCGCTCCAGATTAGCCTGCCGGCCGGCTGCCTCAACGACGCCAAGGTGACCAAGATGCACCGGATCAAATGCGCCGCCATACAAACCGATCATCGCAAAGCAACCTAGCAGCGGACAGTCCCGTCTCCCAGCACAATATATTTCACGGAAGTCAGGCCCTGCAGACCGACCGGCCCGCGAGCATGAAACTTATCGGTAGATATGCCAACCTCGGCCCCCAGGCCATATTCAAACCCGTCCGCAAAACGGGTCGAAGCATTGACCATAACAGAGCTGGAATCCACCTCCCGCAAAAAGCGCCGTGCCCGGCTGAAATTTTCCGTAATGATGCTGTCCGTATGGCCGGAACCATGTTGCGTGATATGTTCAACAGCCTGCTCAAGGCCACTGACCACACGGACAGACAAAACCGGTGCCAGATACTCGGTATCCCAGTCCTCCTGATCAGCCGGCAGACAAACATCGCCAAGAATTTCACATGTCTTCATACAGCCGCGCAACTCCACGCCCTTTTCACAATAGGCACGCGCCATTCCGGGCAAAAAATCGGCTGCCACGGCATCTGCCACCAGCAGCGTCTCCATCGCATTACAGACACCATAACGATGCGTCTTGGCATTCAGGCAGACATTAAATGCCTTTTCGGCATCAGCTTCATCGTCAACATAGACATGACAGATACCATCAAGATGCTTAATGACCGGCACACGCGCATCACGGCTGATGCGCTCGATCAATCCCTTGCCACCACGCGGAATAATGACATCAATATACTCCGGCATGGCAATCATGCAGCCAACTGCGGCCCTGTCGGTAGTGGCCACAACCTGCACTCCAGCGGCAGGCAGGCCGGTGGCGCACAAACCATCCTGGATAAACTTCGCAATCGCCTGATTTGAAAAGTACGCCTCCGAGCCGCCACGCAACACCGTCGCGTTACCGGACTTCAGGCACAGGGCAGCGGCATCAGCCGTCACATTCGGTCGCGATTCATAGATAATTCCCACAACCCCCAGAGGCACCCTCATGCGCCCCACCTGTATGCCGGAAGGACGATAGTTCATATCGAAGACCTCACCGACAGGGTCAGGCAATGCCGCAATCTGGCGCAGTCCCTCAATCATGCCGTCAATACGGGCAGGTGTTAACTCCAGCCTGTCCAGTAACGCCGCATCCAGCCCGATCTTCTGACCGGCGGCAAGGTCCTTACCATTTTCCCGCATCAACGCATCGCGACCGGTATCCAGACGCCCGGCAATATCCAGCAAGGCCTGATTTCTGGCAGCACCATCGGCAGCAGCCAGTAAACGAGACGCCTGCCTGGCATTTCTGCCGAGCTCTGCCATGTATTGTTCAACACTGTCACCCATAATCTCAAACCTGTCTTTTTAATGATATGAACTACCCATGCCGACCGATCAACCCGACTGTACCGCCATCTTCAACCCGAGTTGCAACAGCTCATCCCATCAATTACCGTCACAGCGACCCTTAATCATACGATCAATCTGACTGCAATGAGACAAACAACGCTGCCAGTATGCAGGTGATCGGCGGCGTGCCGCATTGCTCACCATAGCCCGCCGGCTTTTCCAGACCCCCATATCCGCCATGATCGGATCCGTATTACGCCCACTCCGCACAGCCTCAGACACACCGACCAGTGTGCGAAATGTCCTGGCCAGCACACTCAACACCATCATTGGCTCACTCCCTTCTGCCCGCACACGGCCGAGCATGTGCGGCAACCTTGACATCCGCCCTGCCATTGCCTCATCCACAAACTGAAATACATTGTGGCGGGAACTATCAACCACAGCCCGCATAACATCATCCACAGCGATTTCCGGTTTATTGACCAGCATCTTGAGCTTGCGAATTTCCTGATCAGCGGCCAGCAGATTACCCTCTACCCGCTCCGCCAACAGATTGACCGCATCCATGCCGGCCTGCAGACCATACCGACTCAACCGCTTCTGGATCCAGGACGGCAACTGCCGTGGTGCCAGCGGCCATATCTGCACACAAACTGCCCTGGATTCAAAGCTGCGATACCATTTGGCTCTGCGCACCCCCTCGTCCAGCTTATCCGCGATCACCATGACCAGTGTATCCGGCGGCGGGGACTGCGCCAGTTGCTCCAAAACCCTGCTGCCCCGCACGCCCGCCTTACCACCGGGCATAACAATCTCGACAATACGGCACTCGGCAAACAAAGACATGCTGTTACCGACAAGCAACACCTCATCCCAGTCAAACCCGGCCTCCACGGAATAAACCCTGCGTTCGGAAAAACCTTCACTGCGGGCACACTGCCTGAGACGGTCCACTGCCTCCATAACCAGCAAAGGCTCATTGCCGGAGAAAAGATAAACAGGCTGCAAGCCTTTTTTCAAATGCCTGTCGAGCTGCTCGTGATCAAGTTTCATAAAAAATTATCTGACCAATGCCCGAATGCGACGCAACATCAGGCCAGCCATTTCCCGGTGCATCTGATCGCGCAACAACTGCTCCTGACGTGAAGTGCCATACACATCCCCGTCAACATAAGAATAATCACGCCTCAGACTCAAACGCTGTGGCTCGACCATAACCACGCCATCAGCACCAGCCACATCAAACTCCAGCGTATAAAAAAGCCCGTACTCCAAAACCTTGCCGGCAACATCAACGGAAAGAATATCCTTATCAAAGCGTTCCGCCAGTATGCGCAGCCCCACCCCATCAATCGCCCCTTCATGGAGGCTGGCACCGGCGGCAGAAAAACCCTGCCGCAATTCGCGATACAAGTCACTGCTGCCGCCCAGCAGGCCGGCCCCCTGCATAACAGCAGGCAGACTCCCTCCGGCATCACTCAAACGGAACCCACAGGCAGGAACCACCGCCACACACAACAACAAATATAATAAACGGATTTGTTTCGAGATTCGTTGTACTTCAGACACCATGTTAACCATTATCCGGCCCTGACATACCGGCTGTATTGGCAAGCTGGCCTGCCCATTACAACTCCATTGTAACACGCCCGGTTAGATTTTAACGAACTGTTTATGATGGCCGGCTGATTCCAGGTTAGACAATCAAAGAGCGGAACGGGCTTAAAAAAGCGGGGTCGGAATGACAATGCGGATGGAATCCGGCCCCGCAACAGCCGGCACGGGGATGCCGGCTACGGAAACTCTACCAGTTCAACTTCCATCTCCTCTGTCATTCCCGGCTGTGCCTCTGTCATTCCTGCGAAAGCAGGAATCCACTCAAACCAATTCTCCATATAAATCCATCCACTCTGGATTGCTCTTTTCAATCAATTCCATCTTCTGGATTCCTGTTTTCGCAGGAATGACGGGCTTCCACTGACGCCTCCATTTTTCTATTTGCTTTTCGCGTGGGATGGCCGTTTCCTTTGGATTCCTGCTTTCGCAGGAATGACAGGCTTTGATGTTCGTCGAATAGCAGGCTCAGGAAAATACCCTGACCGTCAAAAAGGCGGGGCCGGACTGATACAAACCGGGGATCCGGCTCTGTCATTCCTGCGAAAGCAGGA